>JANNXD010000140.1:0-6967 GCA_031409375.1 Gammaproteobacteria bacterium
GGCGGGCGACCAGTTGGCATTGCGGCGTTTGCCCCAAACATCAAAAGCCAGATTTTCAGTTGGAACACCATTCTGATCCAGAATGGTGGTGACACTGCCTTGATTATCTTGCAGCAAATAACGCAATGCGGTGGACGTGCCCGACTTAGCAAACATTGCATAATCGCCAATATAAAACTTCTCAGTAATCGCGCTGCCTTTTTGCGAGCGCTCGTAGCCAGGCAGATAAATCGTGGTGGTGATCGCTCCGTTTTTGGAATCAGTTTGCCGAATCAGTTCGCGTTGCGGCCCATACTCCAATTTTGTACCGCTGCTATTACTTTGCAGAATTTGTGCGGGTTTATTGAACGCGGTATAAATCACCTGCTGATTAAAGCCATTGGTTTGCGTTTTACTGGTGAGATTACCGTTTTTGTCGTAACAATAACTCGCACTATACGCGCCGCCTGTGGTTTGCGTCACCGCATGCGGGCCAGCTTTCACACCATTACACGTTTGGCCGTAAATATAATTACCGACATCGGCTTTATTCAAAATATTGCCCAGCGCATCATAAGTGACGTTGTTGGTGGTGACGCTGGCGCCAGAAGTATTGGTTAAGCGATTAATCGTGTCGTAAGCCATATTCTCGGTATAACCGGCCAGCGCATCTTTACGCTGCACCACATTACCCGCCGCATCATATTGCACCTGCCAGTTTTGCCGCGAAGTGCCAGCAGCGCTGGCTTGAATTTGCGTGAGACGATTATTGTTGTCGTAATTAAATTGCCGATTGATCTTGCCGCCGAGTGTGGCTTTAACGAGTTGCCCCGAGGCATTTTGTTCGCCGAGTTGCCACAACACTTGGCCCGTGCTGGCTTCTTTGGTCGTAATTAATTGCCCGCTGCTGGTGCTGTATTCATTGCGCAGCGTGAGCCCATTTTTCGGATAGGTTTGTGTTTGTGGCCGTGAAAAACTGTCGTAAGTCGTGCTGCTGGTATAAGTGCCGGCACCGACACCGCCGACAATCGACGTGGTCACGCTTTGACTGCGGCCGAGTGAATCGTATTGATATTGCGTGCCTATGTTTGCCACTTGATTGACCGGACCAATCACTTCCGAACTCAACTTGCCGATGCCTTGCGTACCCTGGTCATAAACCCATTGCGTGGTTTGTGCAGTATCGGTGCGCGTGCTTAAACGGCCAAGCACATCGTAATTCATGGTGGTGGCTTGACCCATGGCGTCGGTTTGTTTGATCAGTTGCCCGAGCACATCGTATTGATAATTCCAAGTGCCTTGATCGGGATCACGCATCTGAATTTTGCGACCGAGAATATCATATTGGTTTTGAATTTTATTGCCGGCGGCATCGGTGGTTTGTGCGAGATTACCAAAGGCGTCGTAGATAAAATCGACACGCTGATTGTTGGTGTCCTGCGTCCACAGGGTTTGGCCGAGCGCGTTGCTCATGGTGGTAAAGTTGCGGCCGAGCGGATCAGTGCTGGTGGTTTTAAATCCGTCGTAACTGCTGGTACCGACGGCGCCATTAAAGTCGGTGACTTGAATCGGGCGGTTGAGCACATCAAACGTGGTGCGTTGATACAGCACGGTTTCGCCTGCAAAGAAGGGTTTGCTGGTGAGATACGCTAAACCTTCGGCGTTGTAGCGGGTGAGTTGTGTGCTCAGTTGGTCAGTATTTTTTTAAGCAACTTAAAACTGGATATTGTTCACCTGACTTTCTGTACTCATTGATTCGATTTGAATTAGTGCCACTTTTAGTTAAGTCCACAGTTTCTTTTAGCAGTGGGTAGCGGCTAATTACAACAGATAAAAGTTCAATTACCCTTGGGTTCAAATAATTGTCATCCAATATCGTACCGTACTCCGGCCCAGGTGAAATATAAGCTGTCATTAGCTCAATACTGCCTGCATCGATAACGATTGATCCTAAAGTTAAATAATCATTTAGTGTCAAGCACTGTGAAATTACAACTAGCTGTATTTTAAGAGCAATATCAACAGTGTTGTCCTTCAATAAATACTTTGTGTTTTCGAAGTATTTATATGGATTTTGATAAATATCTTTAACAAAAGGGTGTTTAAATACATAACTATCGGTTGAATCCTCCTTTTTTTGCTGACGTAAGTTCCATTCATACAGTTTGGTGACTTCTTTCAACAAAAGCCGTTGCCCCTCAGGATAACTTAATACCTCGGGCCTTTTTGATGTTAATAGGTCAGGCCCTCCTTCGCATGCCAATAAGTACAGGCAAAGCGAGAAAAAAAACACGCTTCTTAAAATTTTACTCATCGACCAACGTATCTCCTGTATGTCGTATCATCATTAGCTCCAGCCCATGAGTTAAAATAATTATTCCTAAGATGAGATCCAGACCAACCAACGCCATCTTTGTTTGCGGCCATGACACTACTATTAAAATACCCTCTATCTTCAATATAAATACCGACATGACCAGAGCCTCCACTTCGGGGGATTGCTGCAACATCTCCTGGCATTGGGTTGTCTACAATTGCCCATCCAGGAATATCGTAATTACGATTTGCCCAACCATTAGCGGTCATATATTCAGGGCTTCCATTGGATAGCATAACCGGCGATATCCCTGCTTCTACAAGCATATCTCCAACAAACTGATTACATTTCCATATACGTGGACCAAATCGCCCATTGCGTGCATCCCAAGCGTAATTTGTATCCCCTTCGTGAGCTAAAGCCGCTGCTGCTAGTTTTGCGCGTTTTTGTGCAGCATGCAGATCATCATTCAAAAACCGACTCATCGCACCCTGAACCGCGCCCATGGCGAAGTCACCGCCAGCGGCAACCGACGCAGTACCGCCCACCAAACCCGAGCCGATGGCATTACCATATTTGCCAGCGAACATGCCCGACTCAAACCAACCGGAAAGCGAAGCGGCTTGCGTAACGCCCATGCTGGCAAAGCCTGCACCAAATTTACCGCCATTGGCATAACTCGAAGCACCACCGACTAAACCATGTGCCAATACTTTTTCCGCACCCTTGCGACTGAACAAACTGGTGGCTTCCATATTGTTGCCAATTTTATCCAGTAATCCGCCGGTGACGGCACCCACAATCGCGCCTTTGATCGAGCCAGTTGAAACAGCTCCCGACACAAAACCGGTGGCCATGGCGGCTTGAGCGGAACCCCAGCCAATACTCGACAACGCAGCCGGCATATAAACGCTAATCGCAATGGCAGCAGCGGCGCGAATATATTTATTGTGCCAGGCTTTTTTCCATTTTTTGCTGAGCCAAGAATACCCACTCGGATCCGTCAACGACCCCGGATTATTTCTGACATAAGCATACCGGTTATAAGATTGCAGATCACCTGGAGCTTGGATGATCGGATCAGCCGACACAAATCGTGCGATCACCGGATCATACACGCGGCCATTCATGTGAATCAGGCCGACGTTATCCAGCATCTTATGGCCGGTATAACCGCGATTGGTGGTGGCGCTGGTCAGTGTCGTCGTGGCGGGGGACCAATTGGCGTTTCGGCGTTTTCCCCAAACATCGAAAGCTAAGTTTTCGGTGGGGGCACCACTCTGATCCAGAATCGTGGTGACGCTGCCTTGATTATCTTGCAGCAAATAACGCAATGCGGTGGACGTGCCCGACTTAGCAAACATCGCATAATCACCGATATAAAATTTCTCAGTAATCGTGCTGCCATTTTGCGAGCGCTCGTAGCCTGGAAGATAAATCGTGGTGGTGATCGCTCCGCTTTTGGAATCGGTTTGCCGTACGAGTTCACGTGAAGGCCCATACTCCAATTGAGTGCCGCTGCTATCACTTTGCAGAATTTGATAGGGCTTATTGAACGGCGTATAAACCACCTGCTGATTAAAGCCATTAGTTTGCGTTTTACTGGTGAGATTACCGTTGCGGTCATAACAATAACTCGCGCTATACGCACCGCCTGTGGTTTGCGACACCGCATGCGGGCCAGCTTTCACACCATTGCAGGTTTGGCCATAAATATAATTGCCGACATCTTGTTTGTTGAGAATATTGCCCAGCGCATCATAACTTACGTTGTTGGTAGTGACGCTGCCGCCAGAAGTATTGGTTAAGCGATTAATACTGTCGTAAGCCAAATTCTCGGTATAACCACCGAGTGCATCTTTGCGCTGCACCACATTCCCAGCCGCATCATATTGCACCTGCCAGTTTTGCCGAGTCGTGCCCGCCGCAGTGGCTTGAATTTGGGTGAGGCGATTATTGTTGTCGTAATTAAATTGCCGATTGATCTTGCCGCCGAGTGTGGCTTTAACGAGTTGCCCCGAGGCATTTTGTTCGCCGAGTTGCCACAATACCTGGCCGGTGGTGGCTTCTTTGGTGGCGAGTAATTGCCCGCTGCTGGTGCTGTATTCATTGCGCAGTGTAAGCCCATTTTTCGGATAGGTTTGTATTTGCGGCCGTGAAAAACTGTCGTAAGTCGTGCTGCTGGTATAAGTGCCGGCACCGACACCGCCGACAATCGACGTGGTCACGCTTAAACTGCGGCCGAGTGAATCGTATTGATATTGCGTGCCCATGGTCGCCGCTTGATTCACCGGACCAATGACTTCCGAACTCAACTTGCCGATGCCTTGTGTGCCTTGGTCGTAAACCCACTGCGTGCTTTGCGCAGTATCGGTGCGTGTGCTGAGGCGGCCAAGCACATCGTAATTCATGGTGGTGACTTGACCCATGGCGTCGGTTTGTTTAATCAGCTGCCCTAGAACATCGTACTGATAATTCCAGGTACCTTGATCGGGATCACGCATCTGAATTTTGCGGCCGAGAATGTCGTATTGAAAACCTTCGGCGTTGTAGCGGGTGAATTGTGTGCTCAGCTGGTCGCTGCCGTTGGCATACACATAACGCAGTGTGCGCACCGTTCGACCGAGGCGATCAAAGAAGGTGAGGGTGGGTTGTTGGCCGAGTGTTTGTTGGAGGTTGTAATAAGTTTCGGGATCTTGGCCAATATCGGTGCTGCAAGGGTAGCTTGAATGCGGTGCGGCGCAGCTGTACCAAGCGGTGGTGCTGACCACATTGTCGGCACCGGTTTGTTTACTGGCGCGGCCGATGTTGTCGTATTCGGTGAGCGTGGTTAAACCGTTGGGGCCGGTGACCGAAGTGGTCAGCCACGGAAAATTTGCATTGGTATAGAGATAACTTTCGCGATGATTGAGCGCATTACTGCGCGATGCGACCGTGCCGTTGGTGTTGTAGGTGCTGCTGTTGGTACGCAGGATTTGTCCGCCGGCGCTGACTTGCGATTGGGTGATTAAGCCTTGGGCGTTGATTGTTTGGGGCCTCTCCATTCAAAGTCATGAATACTTATGGTGTTAATTATTGATAATTCCAAGTGCCTTGATCGGGATCACGCATTTGAATTTTGCGGCCGAGAATATCGTATTGGTTTTGGATTTTGTTCAATTGATCTTGGCCGGATTTTATCTGCTTAATTACCAAAAAAAATTATCAAGGTTTTGAATCGCCATCAGTTTTTTTAAATATCTCATCTTCTTCATAATCTTCTGAATTTATTCCAACAGGTATTTTCACTCGGCCAAAAATGTCTTTATAGGGTTGCAATACTACATTTGGTAAAATATCCCGGCTAGAATTTTTTGCTGACTCAATTAAAATAATGGAAAACTCTCCGGCAACATCCTTCATTGTTGTAGATGACCAAATGGAATTATTGTAGACTTCCCATGCACCATTTCTGAATTCGCTTTGCTCAAATGTCTTGTCAGAATTGATGCAAATTCTATTGGTTTTTTTATTGTTAACATAACATCCATTGAAATTTTCGGCAGGAAAAATAAAGCCATAAAATAATATAGATACAACGAAGAGTATTGCAATCATGATCAATGCGTACTTCAGAATCTTCATGGTTTAATAACCCCTTTTCCAGCTAATTGACATAGTTAAATCAGAGTTTGTTTTTCCAACAGTACCGATTCCGAAGTGTTCGTTAAGTTGACGACCAAATAAAAGAGAGTTTGTACCCATACGATTTTGTACAGTATAAGTAATTGAAGATCCATCTGAAATCGCTACGCCTTTGTTCCAACTACCCACGACTTGTTCTGCCGAATTTGAAGTAGACAGCGCTCTCTCCCATGTGAATGTGTAAGCAAATTTTTCTACCAATAATCCTGCTTTAGGACTTGAACCAAAATGATCTGAAACATATTTCTCGAAATATTGTGCGCCATCTCCTTCACTAAAAATTTTTGACATCATGCTATCTGGGCCGAAATCAATATTGCCACCTTCACCAGTACTCCAGTACTTTACAACGTCACTGGGAGACATTTTATCGATTACTTCTTTCGTTGGATGAGCCCGATCATTCAAAAACCGACTCATCGCGCCCTGAACCGCACCCATGGCGAAATCACCACCGCCGGCAACCGATGCAGTACCGCCCACCAAGCCCGAACCAATTGCATTACCATATTTGCCAGCGAACATGCCCGACTCAAACCAACCGGACAGCGAAGCGGCTTGTGTTACGCCCATGCTGGCAAAGCCGGCACCAAATTTACCGCCGTTAGCATAACTCGAAGCGCCACCGACTAAACCATGCGCCAATACTTTTTCCGCACCCTTGCGACTGAACAGACTGGTGGCTTCCATATTGGTGCCGATTTTATCCAGTAATCCGCCGGTGACTGCACCCACAATCGCGCCTTTAATCGAGCCAGTTGAAACGGCTCCCGACACAAAGCCGGTTGCCATGGCGGCTTGAGCGGAACCCCAGCCAATACTCGACAACGCAGCCGGCATATAAACGCTAATTGCAATGGCAGCGGCGGCGCGAAGATATTTATTGTGCCAGGCTTTTTTCCATTTTTTGCTGAGCCAAGAATACCCACTCGGATCCGTCAACGAGCCCGGATTATTTCGGACATAAGCATAGCGATTATAAGATTG
>JANNXD010000141.1:0-3507 GCA_031409375.1 Gammaproteobacteria bacterium
GGTAGTTGAGCGTTCTTTTTCTTGGCTTGAGAAGTGTCGTCGTTTATGGAAAAACTGCGAAAGAAAACTTAATACGAGTTTGCATATGGTTGTTCTTGCTTTTATACGTCTCCTACTGCAAAAACTTTGAACAGGTTCTTACAGCGGCTGATGTAAATGCTGATGGTTTAAGTGATCTCATTCATCAAGTGAACGATACTGTGGATTATGCCTTTGTATGGTTATCTCGTGGCGATGGTACTTTTAAAATCCCAGTTAAATTTGATACTAACGCCGATGCTAGCAAGCACGGACAATTTCAAATTGGTGATTTTAATGGCGATGGCAAAGGGGACTTTGCATATTTATTTTCAGATTCTCGTTACCAAAAAATCATTAATGGCGTTACGTATAGCGCTACCGGCATAAAACCTTTCCTCAGCGCTTCACCACAATACCATCGCCTAAATGGCATCAAAGACGCCTTCAATAACGAAAGTACCATCAGTTATCAGCGTGCAGTCTCATCAGTGCGCTACCAAAAAATTCCTGCTAATGAAACGTCTACTTATCCAGCCATTTTTGTGTCACTGCCGTTTCAAGTGGTGTCTCAAATCGCCAACGTCAAACCTCGCGTCGACATGACCACGACCGACTACGAATATGCAGGCCTTAAACTGCATCAACGGGGTTTAGGTTTACTGGGTTTTAATACCATCGCTACGGTTACGCGCGCTCGCCAACCCTATGCACAACCGCAATCGATTGATGACGGCAATCAATACATATCCAACAATAACTCACAAAGCGCCATCATTACCCGCACCCGCTACAACCAAACCTGGCAAACCCGCCAACAAGGTATGGTTGAGGAAGTGAATACCTATCGCAAATATAATCTTGAGGGTGGTGGATTTTGTGTGCTTGGTAATAACTGCTATGGACTCACCGGCGCCACCTTATTATCCAGCGTCGATAATGTTATCTCCGGTTTATTTTCCGGCAATAACACCCGCTTTTTTAACTACATTTCCAAAACCACAACCGAGCAATACGACCTCAACAGCAACAACTTAAGCGTTTGGACCAGCAGCACCATCACCAACACATCACTCGACACCTGGGGCAATTCAACCCACACCGACACCACCGTCACCGACCATCAAAACGGCAATCGCCCATTCACCGCCGTCGTCGATAACAGCTATTACCCTGCCAACGAAACTAATTGGCAGATCAATTTACTTTCGCGCCAAGTACAAACGCGCACCACGCCGGATCTCGTACCACTACAACCTGCCACCGAAACCCGCACCACCGCATTTGAATACGATGGCCTCGGCCGCTTGCTGCGTAAAATTATTGAACCGGATCAGCCGACATTTAAAAGCGAAGAAAGTTATACCTACAACCTACAAGGCTTAATCACGCAATCGCAAGTCAGCGCTGGCGGACAAATCCTGCGCACCAACAGCAGCACCTACAACACCAACGGCACGGTCGCGTCGCGAAGCAATGCGTTGAATCATCGCGAAAGTTATCTCTATACCAATGCAAATTTTCCGTGGCTAACCACTTCTGTCACCGGCCCCAACGGCTTAACCACGCTCACCGAATACGACAACATCGGCCGCGCTAGCAAACAAACCGGCGCCGACAATGTGGTCAGCACCACCGCCTGGTACAGCTGCGCCGCACCGCATTCAAGCTACCCTTGCAGCACCGACGTCGGCCAAGATCCCGAATATTATTACAACCTCCAACAAACGCTCGGCCAACAACCTACCCTCACCTTTTTTGATCGCCTCGGCCGCACGGTGCGCACACTGCGTTATGTTTTCACCAACGGCAGTGATCAACTGAGCACACAATTTACGCGCTACAACGCCGAAGGCTTAGCGTATCTCACCAGCAAACCTTTCTTCGCTGGCGAAAGCGTGCTGTATCAACGCACCACGTTTGATGTGCTCAACCGCCCGATTCAAGTCACCGACTTTGATGGTGCCGTGAGTAGCAGCAGTTACGACGGCTTTAAAACCACCAGCAGCGATCCGCTCGGCCGCAACTTCACCACCATGAGCAACGCCCTCGGACAAACCCTGTGGACGCAGGACACCAACAATCAGCGTGTCGATTTTATCTACGACGCCTTTGGTAATCTTGCGCAAACCACCGACACCGCCGGCAATAAAATTCAAAACCAATATGATATTCTCGGTCGCAAAATTCAGATGCGTGATCCAGATCAAGGCACTTGGAATTATCAATACGATGTGCTCGGCCAACTGATCAAACAGACTGACGCCATGGGTCAGCAGACCATCATGAATTACGATGTGCTTGGCCGTTTGAGCACGCGCACCGATGCTGCACAAACCACGCAGTGGGTTTACGATCAGGGTGTGCAAGGCATCGGCAAGTTGAGTTCGGAAGTCATTGGACAGGTGAATCAATCCCCCACGATGGGCACGCAATATCAATACGATTCACTCGGCCGCAGTCAAAGTGTGACCACCTCCATCGTCAGCGGTATCGGTGCCGGCACTTATACCAGCAGCACCACGTACGACAGTTTTTCACGTCCGCAAACGCAAACCTATCCAAAAAGTGGGCTAACGCTGCGCAACGAATACAGCACCAGCAGCGGGCAATTACTCGCCACCAAAGAAGCCACCACCGGCCAAGTGTTATGGCAACTTGGCGAACAAAATGCGTCGGGGCAACTCGTTAAAGCCACACTCGGCGGCAATATCAATCGCCAATTTAATTACGACAACAATAATCGCCTCACGCAAATTCAAGCCAGCGCTGCTGGCACGTCGCGGCAAGACTGGCAGGTGCAATATGATGCTGCTGGGAATGTGGTGCAGCGCAAAGATGCACTCGGTGGTTATACCGAGAATTTGGCTTACGACAGTATTAATCGCTTAACCAATACTTCTGGCGCCAGCGTCACCACCAACAACGTCAGTTATGATGCGCTGGGTAATATTCTCAACAAACAAAGATGTCGGTAATTATATTTACGGCCAAACCTGCAATGGCGTCAAAGCTGGCCCGCATGCGGTGACGCAAACCACCGGCGGTGCGTATAGTGCGAGTTATTGTTATGACCGCAACGGTAATCTCACCAGTAAATCGCAAACCAACGGGTTTAATCAGCAGGTCACCTACACCCCCTTCAACAAACCGCAGCAGATTCTGCAAAGCGACGGCAGCGGCACTCGATTGGAGTATGGGCCATCGCGTGAACTCGTCCGCCAAACCGATTCCAGAAGCGGAGTACTCGCCACCACGATTTATCTGCCTGGCTACGAGCGCTCACAAAAAGGCAGCGCGATTACTGAAAAGTTTTATATCGGCGATTATGCGATGTTTGCTAAGTCTGGCACGTCCACCGCATTGCGTTATTTGCTGCAAGATAATCAAGGCAGTGTCACCACCATTCTGGATCAGAATGGTGTTCCAACTGAAAATCTGGCTTTTGATGTTTGGGGCAAACGCCGCAATGCCAACTGGTCGCCCGCC
>JANNXD010000142.1:0-4514 GCA_031409375.1 Gammaproteobacteria bacterium
TTAAGGCGTTGGCTGCTTATACCAATAAGAGCGCCGCAATTTATCATCGATACCCAAGTCCACGCCCAGTATGTTTGGACCAGCAGTGGCGGCAGCTTCTCCGCCTTCACCAAATAAAACCTGTGGTTGCGAAGCAATAACCGTGGTTGCTAAAAATTGCGATCGATCCAGTTTATCAATGTCTCCGTCAGCATCCATATCACGAACGGGATTGCCATTGATCAGATTCATAACAAAATAACGTGCTTTGCCTTGCGTCAGACTGCAAGCCGCCACAGGAGCGGGAATGTATGTGGTAAAGATCACCTTCTGATTAATGGTTAAACTTGGGGCTAAGACTTTTTCACCGGCGCCATCCATGCGAATAAACCAACTAGTCGAAGCGACTGGCCCACTCACTGTGTCGGTACGGTCGATGAAGCCTGCTTCGGTTAAAGGAGTCAACGTAGCATAATCTGGGGCATTACTACCACCGGGCACCTGAAACACATAAAAACGATCTTGCGTCACGCTACTTAAAGGCTCAACCAATGATCCCGAGCCCATCGCCAGTACCATCTGTATGCTGCCGTTATTGGCCACGAAAGAAATATCGGGCTTAAAGAAAAAACGTCGATTATTTGGACCAATGCCATCCGCCGCCAAACTGGCAACCATGCCGCCTTTCACCCGTGTACTCGCGGCTGTACTGCCATGTTGGATGTCAAAACGCCAAATTTGTCCGCCCAAATCCCCTACAAAAATCGTATCGGCCAGGCCATCTAGATTGCTATCCACCACCTCAAGATTAGAGGGTATGGCATATTTCATCGCGGGGAGTTTTAAACCATCTGCGTTGGCAACTGTATTGCCAGCCATCCATAAGCGTGCACCGGTTTTCGCGTCCACCATATAAATAGCATTGCCCATTGTGGCATTAACTCGATTCGTCGGGTTGGCATCCACCACCGGGTCATAACCCCCGGCAAACAATAAGACATCGGTAATCGCAGCACCAATCTTCACGCGGGTTTTGATCGGTGTCGACCAGGTTTGACCTAAATTTTGAAAATCACCGCTGCCACCTTTAATTTGCCATAACAATTGGGGCTTATTGCGATCACTGACATCCAAGGCATAATAGTTCCGCCCCCCTCGGCGCATACCGGCATAGACATAAACAAAATCATTGTCGACAACCTTAATTTGTTGGTCGCTATTATCATCATGACGCCAAACCACCGGGCTGCCATCCATACCAAAGATATGGGGCTGAGCTGAAATATTGTCCATTTGCGGTTTGATGTTTTTCAGCAGCGTTTCAGGCATAAATGCAAATCGTTCTTTGCCATCTGCCGCATCAATGGCATGCAAAAAACCTTCATTGGTGCCGACAAAAATACTGATATCGGGGTTAGCTTCCGTACCACCGTAAGTCACCGTCACCGGGGCGGAATGCAGTGGATCACCCAGATGTTGGCGTGCATCGCTGGTACTACCATTTTTATTCTCATCTAATACATCCACACCACGAATCCAATTCAATAATTGGGTACGTTCGGTGGCATCCGCCGCCAACAACGCGCTACTGGTAATGGCTGTATTGGAGGGATCAATGCTGTTGACCATATTAGTGAGGTCATTCGAAGGAAAAGGTGCGCCCGCCAAATAGGTAACCAACTTTCGCGCCGCCGGAGTGGGCAATTTGGACGCAGCACCGCCGAGCTCTACTTTATCGCCATCGGTACCCGTGGACCAAAAGCTTTTACTGGTATCTTTAAAAAATCCTGTGGTCGGGTCAACTGCGTTAGTAGCTGACTGGTCTTGAATCGCTAAGGGAGAACCACCCAGTTGGTAACGTTTTAAGTTGCCTGCCCAACGTGGTTCCAGGCTGGGTTTAAACATTGAGAAATACAGTTCATTGCGGTGTGCTAATCGATTAAATTGATTCACCGATACACTGGCCGCGGTGAATGTTGCCGGTTTATCAATGAGCTTAATATCGTTAAGGGTTTTTAGTATCGCTTCTTTTACGTCTGACTGAGTATAAGTACTATAAAAATTACCTTTGCCCAGGTTTGCCAAGTCCATCAAAAATGGAATTGCGCCTTCTTCATCCGTATCTCCATTAAACAAATTATAAGCAATGGTATGGATAAATATTTTTGAATTGCTAAAGCTGGGATTAGCCGGATTACTGGCCATCCACTCCACCAGCGAACGACCACATAACTCATCCGGAAAAAGCGGTGCATCACCGTTACACTGCTTGCCAATCAACGCTTCAATATCTGCCTCTAGGCTCGAAACGGTTCCAGAGGGCTTACCGTCCGATAGTAAAATAATATGATTGCTCTGACAGTCAGAGGTAATTGGGCTTTTGTACAGCGGCGTTGGAATGGGTGCGATCGTTTCGTCTTTGCAAGCAATGTTCTGGAAATCACTCACTGAACAACCTGCCGGTAAGACATGACTAGCACCCGTGTTATACGAATCAGGATGGCTAACACGCCACACTGATTCGCCCTTCCACACTTTGCCATTCCGACTTAGCCCCCCTGAAACTGCTTTCCCAGCGAAATACCTCTGGGCTTCAAAAAAGGCTCCAACAATACGAGTCTGTTGTTTCTCCCAAGGTAGCATTTTGTCCACTACAGAATTCAAAATAGGCAATGTCGTTGCGTTAAGTGGCACCACGGGGTACTCAATTGCCCCTTGGTCTGCTAATCGCATAAAGCCAACATTAATACCAGTACTTACTGAGCTCGTTAGAATATCTTTTAATCCTGCTACTAACAGCTCCCAGCGAGTCGCGGCAATCTCGTTGCCAGCAGCATCCCTTGCTGGATTTTTTATCATAGAACCTGAGTTGTCGATAATAAAAAGGACATTCGGAGCGCCTACCGCACTGCTACCATCGCCTAAAAAAATATCGGTATCGTCAGCAACTACTATCATGCAGCAACATAGACTCAGTATTACCAACAACAAATTGCTGATCAAAACTCTACAATTATCCATTACCGCCAGCCCCTATCACATTAAAACCTTGCACAATGGTCCTTCCACCGCTTTCCACTCCTGCATTACCATAAGACTCAACAACCCAACTTTGGACACCCGAACCAATACCTGCCGACATATTTAATGGTTGAATAGGTCGGACTAAAACACCTGCCTTTACGGGTGGCGGACTGGTTTCGCCGACCGTTAAATGGGTTATCCCATAATAAACATTTGGCTCTTGAAGTAAGCCGATATTCGGCTTGCTTTCATAATATTTAAACGCGCTATTCCTCCAATCGACTTGCTTAACTGCGTAACCGCCTGCACTTTCAGCCAAGTGGAATTCTCGTTCTACTTGAAAAGCATTGGTTGCCATCCGCTGGTTGAAAACCACCGATTGAATACCTGATACCGATAAGAGCGTTATGCCCAGCAATAACATCAGACCAATCACCAACACCGCACCCTGCTGGTTAACCGTGGTGTTCTGCTTTAACCTTTGAGTATTTTGCATTAGCTTCGATTCCGTAGTTGAACAGTACGTGTATAGGATTTTCTCAAATAAGGGTCATAAGCGTCTAAACCTGTTTTTGATGCCGCTCTTAACATTTTGGTATTCACAGTGATTTGAACTTGCGCAATTTTGCGCATATCCAGCGCACTACTGGCAACGATATACTGCAAGGTTCCATCCGCAGCCTGTTGGCCATAGGTGATCTTCAGTGACTCAATGCCTTCAATGATTTCTTCATCTACACCCGCAATATTTCTCCGCATCAACGCTTCAATCGGTTGGCCCAATTCATCTTGACGACCCGTTGCGGCAACATAATAAGTATCGTTATGAAACCGCCGTACTTGAGCGGAATTCTTGGTGTAGGCGCTTCGCAAATCATTTTGCTGATTGGTATTCGGTAGAATTGCTTCGTGTTTTAAAACAATCGGCGGGCTCGTCGATGGGTTATTGGTGACTTTAAATAAATCAGCCTTGGTGCAATCACCAATAATTAAATAACTAGAATTCGCCACGCCAGTCAAGCCTAGCTCGATGCTAATATCCGCAGCTGTTGATGCCATGTCTGCGGCTAACAACGCGCTTTCAGTAGAAGCGTACTGTACGTTAATGACATCGCTATCGCTTTTAGGCGGCTTTGCAACACCGATTAACGCCTCAATATCTTGATTGTACGAATCGACAGTTGGATCTGGCGCCCATACATTGCTCGGTGAAACGGTAAAACCACGCAGTGAAGTTCTGGATAAATTGGTTGAAGGAAAAACCGCCACCGGATTAATATAAAATGCACTCCCTAAATTGTTCCAATCAATAGCAGCCTCTTCAATTGGGCTGAAATTTAATGGATTCAGACAACCGTAATAACCACTCTGTGTAATCGCATCGACTAATAGATCCAAAGCAAATCGGCCGCTTTCCTGTGACTGACTTAATGCATCATTCAATTTGTGACTTTCTTTGACACTGGCCACCACATTTAATACACCGGCCAACACCAGAGCACTGAGCATCA
>JANNXD010000143.1:0-3239 GCA_031409375.1 Gammaproteobacteria bacterium
CTGGCGCGAGCGTTTGTGTAGTATTTCCTGGTTTATGCGCGGAGTGAACGAAACCATCGCTCGCATGGCCAATGAAGAAGAAAAAACGAAAGGCCGATTTTGGGAAGGCCGTTTTCGTAGTCAGGCATTATTAGATGAAGCCGCACTGCTGACCTGCATGGCCTATGTTGACTTAAATCCTGTGCGCGCCGCCATGGCTGAAGATTTAATTGACAGTGATTTTACCTCGATTCAACAGCGACTGTTCGAATTTGCAAAACAAAAACTCAATCAATCCACTGCAGAAAAACAAGTCATTGCTCGTGTAAAAAATCAAGAAAAAATAAAATCAGAGCTTGACCTTGCTGCATTACCCGAAGCGCCCTTAATGCCTTTTGACGGCAGTTCGCACACCGATATTCATGTTGCCCTACCGTTTACGCAAGAAGACTATTTTGATCTCGTTGACCAAACCGGACGCATGCTGCGCGAGGATAAGCGCGGTGCGATTGATCCATCCAAAATCCCCATCATTACGCGCTTTGGCATTGACCCCAAGCACTGGCTCGATCATGTCAAACATTTTCGTCGTCACTATGCGCATTGTGCGGGAGCGCCTGAGTCAATTTGTAATTTTGCTGAAAGAAATAAAAAGCGCTGGGGGAAAGGGATTGGGGTAGCGAGTCGAGTTTATCGGGCGGCGTAGCCAATATCGATGATTCACTGAATAATAAAATTCTACAAAATGAAATCTTGTTGGCCGAAAACTCATCGTTTGCTTAGGACATCCATAAACTTGCCCCTTCCATAAACTTGCCCCTTATCACGCAAGCTGGCACTGAAAACCCAGTCCAGCTTTCCACAATTCACATCTGGAAAGTTTTGCACGCTGTTTGATACACAAATTTGAAGCATCAGCCTATTGATCAATTACTGCCATGGAATCTGACGCCTGAAACACTCAAAGCTTTGCTTGATGCTTTGCCTTCGATCTGATTTTGTAACCATGAGGATTTAACGACGCTTACACTCAGCCAATAAGTCGTCCGCTATCTATCGACAGCGGGCACCACGGTGCTGCACCAAAAGCCTTTGCAGATCCATGCGTTAGTCGGCAATATGATGGATTTTTCATGCGTCAACTGCTAAAAAGCAAATCAATGGAGAAACAATGCTTGCTCGCCCCACATCCGAACAATTTGCCAATCTATTGGCCGAGCTCAGTCAACTGAGCAAAGAAACTGAATGGGTAGAATTTAAACATAACAACGACCATCCACAGGCTATTGGTGAATACATTTCAGCCTTATCCAATGCAGCCGCTTTATCCAGCAAACCAACCGCCTACATGATTTGGGGCATTGCCGATGACGATCACGCCCTGGTGGGTACCGACTTTCGACCATCACAAACGCGAATCAAGCAGCAAGAACTTGAAAGCTGGTTGCTACAAAAATTAATCCCCAAAATACATTTTCAATTTATTGAACTGGCTGTGGATGAAAAACATTTTGTGATGTTAGAAATTGCGGCGGCCAATCAAATCCCCATCAAATTTGAAAGTGTGGAGTATATCCGTATCGGCTCATATAAGAAAAAGCTTCATGAGTTTCCAGAAAAGGAGCGTGCTTTATGGCGCCATTTCGATCATCAACCCTTTGAACAGCAGCTAGCCGCCACCCATATTGATAGCGATGCGGTGCTAAAGCTTTTGGATTACCCAGCGTATTTTGATATGACCAAACAGCCTTTGCCAGAAGGCAGGCAAGGTGTGTTAGCGGCACTGTTGGCGGATCATTTGGTTGAGCAATCTCCGGGAAATGTTTGGGCCATCACGAATTTAGGTGCGATTTTATTTGCCAAAAATTTGCGTGATTTCCGTCATCTAGCCCGAAAATCGGTGCGCATTATTTTATACAAAGGCAATAGCCGTATTGAAACCATTCGAGAACAAGAAATCACTAAAGGTTATGCCATCGGCTTTGAGGGTGTTATTGATCATTTAAAAGCCTTGTTGCCTTCAAACGAACAAATTGGCCAAGCTTTTCGACGTGAAGTGAAGCTGTACCCAGAGCTTGCACTCAGAGAGTTAGTCGCCAACGCGATCATTCATCAAGATTTTACTATTACCGGTACAGGGCCAATGATTGAACTATTTGAAAATCGGCTTGAAATTACCAATCCTGGAATCCCGTTAGTTGATACGCAGCGCTTTTTAGACACGCCGCCGCAAAGTCGAAATGAATCATTAGCTTCTTTTATGCGGCGTTTAAATATATGCGAAGAGCGGGGCAGTGGGATAGACAAGGTCGTATCTGAAACAGAAATTTATCAATTGCCCGCGCCTTTATTTGAAAAAATGGACACTCATACACGTTCAAGTTTATTTGCGCAAAAAAACTATCAAGATATGGACACAGCAGATCGTGTAAGAGCTTGTTATTTGCACTGCTGTTTAAAATATGTGAATCGCGAACCGATGAATAATACCTCGTTGCGTCAACGATTTAAGTTTGACGAAGCCAATAGTGCGATGGCCAGTAGAGTGATTAAGCAGACCGTTGATGCCAAGTTGATTCGTTTATATGACATCAATGCTAATCGTAAAGCCTGGCGTTACGTTCCCTATTGGGCTTAGTGTTTTAAAGTTTTTCATTTGACGGTCATTTGACTGAAGATGGGATATTGAAACGGCATTTTTAGCTCTAGCTTTTTAAAAACAATGAGTTAGTGTTTTCTGTTCATTTGACTGAATGCGTGAAGAATGCATATTTGAAGGCTTCATAATGTTTTTTTTACGAGTCGCTTTCCTTTTACTATTGCTGATCAGCCCCATCATAATCCAACCCCTAGCTCACAGTCACGCCAATGGCATCGAAGGAACTGCTGATGCCGGCAACCCCGACTCAGGTCCACCCGAAAACCCCGAAAACCCCGACAACGGCGACCCAGAAGAACCGACTGAACCCGAAGACCCGTGCAGTGAAGGGCAACAAGGCCAACCCATCAACCTTGCCATGGGCCACGAAACCACCGAAGCTACCGACATTACCTTAACCGGCCAAATGGACCTCACCATCGCTCGGCGCTACGAAAGCAACAGCGAATACGACAGCCCCCTCGGATACGGTTGGTCCTTAAACCACGATCGCCGCCTGTATGAAAAATCCAATGGCAACGTCATCATCCGTTTTGGTTGCGGCCGCCGCAACACCTACATCTTCACCGGCAACGCCTACGTCAGCCCCAGCGATGGCGGC
>JANNXD010000144.1:0-13434 GCA_031409375.1 Gammaproteobacteria bacterium
CGCCATCAATAACATCAGTTTTTAGTAAAAAGTCAGTTCATAAAAATTTCACCAAGCCGCATCGAGCAAAAAGTGCGCATTTCTGACATTTATCAAGCCAAGATGATTTACAGGTGAACAATTATTACTAGGAAGCCCTGGCCAGCCCATAGCTGAAGAAAAAGAAATAATTGACTCATTACTTTTGGATGTGCTACCGCATGGCATGGCCTAAACATAAAAACTCACACTGGAAAGCTACGCTCATACCGCCTGATGTCCCCAATATTTTTTCAGCTGCTGAAAATGATGATGTAAATGCATTGGAAATTGCGCTGGATTTTTATGACGTTAATGAGCCTGATGCTATTGGCATGAGGCCATTGCATTATGCGGCAAGTACGTTGTCCGCACGAACGCGTGATAAACTTTTAAATCATCCTGATATTGATCCGACACTCGCAGATGATTTTGGAAGAAGTGCTTCAACGGTTGCTATAGAGTGTTGGGGGGCACTTGCAGATAATTTTGTTAATAAACTCAACCCGTATTGTTACCCATGGCTTTATGAGGAATTTATTCCTTGACTCCCACCATAAAAATTCTGTAATACTCAATCATCGACGCCATAAGTGCGTCCACCAAAGGCCATGTCGATTTATGTCGCATGGCATTTCTCTTTCCCGCCAGTCTCTTTCGCGGATGATAGAGTGACTTTCTGACAACAACCCGAACTGTACCATTTCAACCATGCGAATTTTTCGCGTGCGTTGTGCTGTGCGCAAAAAGGAGTGCCATGATTTTAGATATTCAACTCTACATGCCCTTGGTGGCGCGACTTGACCTGACCGAGGCAGAAAAAGAGCACATGATCCGCACCGTGTGGGGCATCATGGAATCTTATGTCGATCAGGCTTTTGGTGTGCATCCCGTCCAGCTTTGTCGTGAACAGAAAGCAAAAAATGATTTGCGTAAACCTTTGCGGCAGATAGAATCGAAAAAACCAAAGCAGAGCTTAAAAAATAAACCCCGCACAACGCACCAGCGTTTGTCAAAGAGAAAGGCTTCATCATGTCGCCAACACAAAAAGTAAATGCACTGATTTATTGCCGTGTGTCGTCATTAAAACAAGTTCGTGAAGGCCACGGCCTATCATCACAAGAAACACGATGCCGCGAATATGCCCGCATAAAAAATTACACGGTCGTGGAATGCTTTCACGATGAGGGTGTGTCCGGCGGCTTAACGGATCGCGCCGGAATGCAGGCCATGTTGGCCTTTCTGCGCCATCACAAAAAAGACCAGCATGTGGTTCTGATAGATGATATAAGCCGTTTAGCTCGTGGATTAGAGGCACATATTCAACTACGCACCGCGATTAGTGTGGCGGGTGGCAAGCTAGAAAGTCCCTCAATCGAGTTTGGTGAGGATTCTGACAGCATGCTGGTTGAGAATCTGCTTGCCAGCGTGTCTCAACATCAACGCCAGAAGAACGCTGAACAGGTGATACATCGTATGCGTGCTCGCGCTCTTAATGGCTATTGGGTGTCATCGGCGGCTTTGGGATATCGGTATGAAACAGTCAAAGGACATGGAAAATTATTGGTGCGGCATGAACCGCTGGCTTTGATTATTCAGGAGGGTTTAGAGGGGTTTGCGCAAGGTCGCTTTGAAACGCAGGGCGAGGTGAAACGCTTTTTTGAATCCCATGCGGCATTTCCCAAAGGCCGTGATGGAACAGTCCATGTGCAACGGGTGGCCGATATTTTAAAAAGGCCACTCTATGCCGGATATATCAATTTACCGGATTGGGATATTCATTTGCATCCGGGCAAGCATGAGGCTCTGATTAGTTTTGGCACATTCACCAAAATACAAGAGCGTTTGGCCGGAAAAGCAAAAGTGCCTGCACGCGCCGATATCAATCATGATTTTCCGTTGCGCGGATTTGTGACTTGTGGCTGCTGTTCCAAGCCAATGACGGCGTGCTGGTCAAAGGGGCGTTCGGGTAAGTATCCGTATTATCTCTGTGATACCAAGGGATGCGCGGTGTATCGTAAATCTGTGCGCAAAGAAAAGATTGAAGCGGAATTTGAAGCCTTGTTGATGCAGCTTCGTCCGTCTGAAGAGCTGTATGATTTAGCAATGAAAATGTTTAAAGCGTTATGGGACAATCGGCTAGAGAACCGCACTCAGGAAACGAGTTCACTGAAGCTGGAAGCCACGAAAGTCGAGCAACAGATTGCGAAGCTGGTTGATCGCGTGGTGATTACAGACAGTCCGACTTTGTTAATGACCTACGAAGACCGTATCAAAAATCTGGAAGCGAAGAAAATAGAGTTGCAGGAAAAAATGGCGCAATGCGGACGTGCCTTGCCGGATTTTGATAAAACATATCGAACCGCGTTCACCTTCCTCGCAAACCCCTATAAAACATGGGCTTCTGGCAGATTGGAGGATCGCAGAACGGTGCTGAAACTGGTGTTTTCTGACCGACTGCCATATGACCGAAATAGCGGTTATCGAACCGCTAAAACCACCTTACCCTTCAAGGTGTTAGCAAATATCTCCGCTCAAAAACATGAAATGGTGGGCCTGACAGGACTCGAACCTGTAACCCTCGGCTTCGAAGGCCGATGCTCTATCCAATTAAGCTACAGACCCAGAGCGGGTTAAATACAGCAGGAATGATACGCAATTTGTGCAGATAATCAAGCTCAACTCAAACATTCGAGTTGCGGTATAAAAAGTTTAACGATGAATGCGTAAATACATCCATGAAAGATTTGTGTTAAGTGTTGCAGTCTGCTCACTTGCAATACTTATCTTTCATGGACGAAAGCAATTTTTACGCTGGCTATTTTTTATAGCTGGATATTAATGAAACTGCTCTTCTTCAGTTGAGCCGCTCATGGCGGTCACGGAAGATTGGCCACCTTGGATGACATTGGTGATGGCGTCAAAGTATCCGGTACCGACTTCTTGCTGATGAGAGACAAATGTGTAGCCTCTGGAAGCAGCTGCAAATTCTTTTTCTTGCAGTTCGATGTAGGCGGTCATGTCTTCATTGGCGTAGCGTTGTGCCAAGTCGAACATGTTGTACCACATGCTGTGAATACCTGCCAAGGTGATGAATTGATACTTGTAACCCATGGCGCCGAGTTCGCGTTGAAATTTGGCGATGGTGGCGTCATCAAGATGCTTTTTCCAATTGAACGACGGTGAGCAGTTATAGGCCAGCAGCTTACCTGGGAATTTTTTATGGATAGCATCAGCAAATTGTTTGGCTTCTTCTAGGCTAGGTTTGGCGGTTTCACACCACAGCAGATCGGCATACGGTGCGTAAGCAAGGCCGCGTGCAATGGCTTGATCAATGCCGGCTTTAACGCGATAAAAACCTTCCGGGGTGCGGGTGCCGATTACGAATGGGCGGTCATACTCATCACAATCTGAAGTGAGCAGGTCAGCAGCATTGGCATCCGTTCTGGCTAATAACAATGTGGGTGTGCCCATCACGTCAGCTGCTAAACGCGCAGCAATCAATTTTTGAATGGCTTCTTGGGTGGGAACTAAAACCTTGCCACCCATGTGGCCACATTTTTTTACCGAGGCCAGTTGATCTTCGAAGTGTACGCCTGCAGCACCAGCGGCAATCATGGCTTTCATCAGCTCGAACGCGTTGAGGACGCCACCAAATCCAGCTTCGGCATCCGCAACAATCGGTGCAAAATAATCGATAAAGCCCACGTCTCCAGGATTTTTACCGTTTTGCCATTGAATTTGATCGGCACGCAAAAACGCATTATTAATACGCTCAACCACGGTGGGTACTGAGTCTACTGGGTATAATGATTGATCGGGATACATGGTGCAGCCGGAATTGTTATCGGCGGCAACTTGCCAGCCAGATAAATAAATGGCTTCTATGCCAGCTTTAATTTGTTGCACAGCTTGGCCGCCGGTGAGTGCACCTAAGCAATTAACATAACCCTTTTTGGATTTGCCATTAATGAGTGCCCACAATTTTTCGGCACCTTGTTTGGCGAAGGTGTATTCAATGGGTCGTGAGCCCCGTAAACGAATGACTTCTTCGGCTGAATAAGTGCGTTCAATGTTTTTCCAGCGTGGATTGGTTTCCCAATCAGCTTGCAAAGCGCGAATAGCATCTTGACGGGGGGACGTACTCATGAAAGCTCCTGTTAATATCAATTCCAATTGCACTTAAGTCTAATTGCACTACGAAAATGAAGCGGCAATTATGGGTCGGTTGATGCACTATATCGCGTTAAGCTAGGGATGCAATCATCGGGTATCAAAAAGCGGCCTTTATTGGTGTATTTGTCACGACAACTGCTGACCACTGGGTCATTTTTGATGGCTGAAATCATTTTTTTATGGATTGAGATGAGCGTATGGATTTTCAGGGTTGGTTGCAACATATTGAGCAGTGCTCACCGCATGTGATGGATTTTGGTTTGTCGCGTATGCAGCTGATGCTCGATCGGATGGCGATTTTTCGAAAACAACTGGGTTTTGTAATCACGGTGGCGGGCACCAATGGCAAAGGTTCAACGGTGGCTTTATTGGAAGCTTGTCTAATGGCGGCAGGCCTAAAGGTTGGCGTTTATACATCGCCACATTTGTGCTCAGTCACTGAGCGCATTCGTGTTCAACTGAATAATATTGATGAAGGCAGTTTGATGGTGGCTTTGCAAATCATTGAGGATCAACGGCAGGATTTGCCGCTAACCTATTTTGAATTTATGACGCTGGCAGCGCTTTGGCAGTTTCAACAATTGCAACTGGATGTGGTGATTTTGGAGGTTGGTCTGGGCGGTCGTTTGGATGCAGTGAATGTCATCGATGCGGATCTTGCCATCATCACCAGCATCGCACTGGATCATCAAGCTTATTTGGGCGATACCTTGGCGCAAATTGCAAGCGAAAAATCGGGAGTGATGCGGGCTGATCAGCCAACTGTGTATGGCGGGGATCAAGTGATAGAAGTGATTCAGCAGCAAGCCTTGCAAATTGGTGTGCATCTGTATGCGCGGCCAGTGTTTTCGTGGGCAAAAAATCATACGGATGCTTGGGATTGGCGTGGTGTGGATGCCAATGGTCTGCAATTAAATTGGCAAGGGTTGCCGCTGCCCCGTATCTTACTGGATAATGCCGCCTGTTGTTTACAGGCATTGCAGCTTTTACCGACAGTGTTGCAGCCAAGTCGCTCGCATATTGAAGCGGGTTTAGCCTCGGTGCACGTCTTGGGGCGTTTGCAGTGGTTAGCATCGTCTCCAGCGATTTTGGTGGATGTTGCGCATAATCCTGCTGCAATTGTAAAGGTGGTGGAATATTTGGCAGGAATTGATCGCTCAATATTTCAGCGCGTGGTGGCCGTGTTTGGGGTGATGGCAGATAAAGATTGGTCTGCTATGGTCGAGTTGTTGAGTCCGATGGTAACGGCTTGGGTTCCAGTCCAATCAAATGATGCACGTGCGTTAAATAGTCAAGTGCTCGTGGAGTATTTGCATAATAAACACTGCGTTGTATTGGCGGAGTCGATGGAGATGAATCATCTGGTTAGTGGTGTTAACGAGTTGGCTCGCCGCGATGATTTAATTTTGGTGCTGGGTTCTTTTGCCATTGTAGGTCCTTTTTTACAGCAGTTTTCTGAGCAGTGATTTGGACATTGATTGATTTTTTTTAGGGCGCACGTTCGTGCGGATAGTGCTGAAGATGCGGTGGCGATTCTGGCTGATGATGAGTTTGTTGTTATGCGGTGGGATAGGTTTGCTGCCGAATCAATCCTTGCCTCAGGGGCAGTGGCAAACGCCCGCATCGGTAGTTATTCCGATGCCAGCGTCTTCGGTTACTCAATTTATTGCGCCCACGACATCATTGATGAGTTCGTCTCAAGCTGAATCTGCGGTTGCGGCTGATTTGCCTGCCAGCGTCACGCTGGATCTGGGCCGGGTAACGAGTCTCGTTGCAGCGGAGCAGGCGATGACGCGACTCTATGCCAAGAATTTGCATGCGTATTACACGCGGGAAGCGTCGCCAATTGAAAATTCCTATCATATTTGGGTTGGACCCTATTGGTCTGCTAGGGATGCCAAGGCAGATGTGCGATCATTACCTACTTTATTGTCGTCTGCACAAATTGTTAGTTTTCTAAATATAGGATTAGGACTCAGTCAATAAGGATGGCTATGACATTAACAGGTGCAGATTGGATCATTATTGCGGTTGTGCTGATTTCGATGAGTCTGAGTTTGATGCGTGGCTTTGTTAAAGAAGCCATTGCTTTAGTGACTTGGATGGTCTCGGTGATGGTGGCGATGATTTTTTATCCTGGGATGAGTGTGTTGCTGGAGTCAGCAATACAGAGTCATGGCATTCGGGTGATGAGCGCCATCGGGTTACTGTTTATTGGCACCATGATCGTTGGGCATGTCGTTGGTCGATTGATGCATAAATTGATTAAAACCGCTGGATTAACGGGTCTTGATCGGGCAATTGGTTCGGTTTTTGGGTTTATGCGCGGTGTATTAATCGTGGTGATAGCGATTGGCATCTTGAAGGCAAGTGGTCTCGTGACTAATGCGCAATGGTGGAATACTTCTTTATTAATCCCCCATTTGGCACTTTTGGAAGATTGGGCGCGTAACATGGCGCATCTATTGTCGTTTAGTTTGGTGTCGTTGACTTAGGGTTAAATTCCATGTGGGGTGAAATTACGTGTGTGGCATAGTCGGGATCGTCGCTAAGCAAAACGTCAATCAGACGCTATATGATGCACTCACGGTGCTGCAACATCGTGGGCAAGATGCGGCGGGGATTGTGACCTCTGAGCTGGGACGATTTCGCTTGCGTAAAGCCAATGGCATGGTGCGCGACGTATTTCAGCATGTGCATATGGAGCGTTTGCAAGGCAAAATTGGGATCGGCCATGTGCGATATCCGACAGCAGGCACCAATAGCTCTGCCGAAGCGCAGCCATTTTATGTCAACTCACCCTATGGCATTACGTTGGCGCATAACGGCAATTTAACCAACACGGAAGCGTTAGCAAAACTCCTTTTTGAAACCGATCTGCGGCATTTGAACACACGTTCGGATTCTGAAGTGCTGTTGAATATTTTTGCGCATGAGTTGCAGCGCCTCGGCAAACATAATCCCACCGAGCAAGATATTTTTACTGCCGTTAAAGGTGTGCACCATCGTTGCCTCGGTGCTTATGCGGTGGTGGCGATGGTTTCGGGGTATGGTTTGGTTGCGTTTCGTGATCCGCATGGCATTCGGCCGTTGGTAATCGGTGTGCGTCCAACCGAATGCGGTGATGAATACATGATAGCCTCCGAAAGCGTGTGTTTGAGTGCTTTGGGTTTTGAATTGCTGCGGGATTTGGCACCCGGTGAGGCGGTTTATATAACCGATCAAGGCCAGCTTTATAGCCAACAATGCGCTGAGCAGCCAAAATTAATCCCGTGTTTATTTGAGTATGTCTATTTGGCGAGGCCAGATTCAATCATGGAAGGCATTTCCGTGTACAAAGCCCGTTTAGGTATGGGCGAAAAACTGGCCGAAAAAATTCTGCGCGAATGGCCACAAGCATCCATTGATGTGGTAATCCCCATTCCCGATACCAGCCGTACTGCAGCTTTAGAAATGGCCAATCGTTTAGGGGTGCCGTATCGCGAAGGTTTTGTTAAAAATCGGTATATTGCTCGTACCTTTATTATGCCCGGCCAACAAGAGCGTAAAAAATCGGTGCGCCAAAAGCTTAATGCAATTGAGATGGAATTTAAAAATAAGCATGTCTTGTTAGTGGATGATTCCATTGTCCGTGGTACCACATGTCAACAAATTATTGAAATGGCCCGTGATGCCGGCGCTTTATCGGTTTCGTTTGCGTCGGCAGCACCGCCGGTGCGTTACCCCAATGTCTATGGCATTGATATGCCCTCTGCAGATGAATTGATTGCGCATCAGCGTAGTGTGGATGAAGTACGCCAGCAGATTGGTGCCGATCGGCTCATTTATCAAGATTTATCGGATTTATGTATCGCGGTTCTGGAAAGTCGGATTTCGGCTAGCGCGATGATTATTGAGCAATTTGATTGCTCGGTGTTTGATGGTAATTATGTCACCGGTGATATTGATGCCGCTTATCTAACGCGTTTGCATGTTAAGCGTAATGACGTGGCGAAAGAAAATGCCGGTCATAAAACGCAAGTAATTGAGCTGCATAATGCGCTGTAATCGTTTCTGAAGGATTTTTCAGGATATCATTATGGACGATTTGCTCCAAGCCAACATGCAGGATGTTCAGCAACCGCTTCGCTCATCGCGTAGCCTGCAATTTTCACCGACCAGTTCACCTGCTTCGGCTGGATTATCTTCTCATGTGCCTTTTGTAAAGCGCTTTGCCGTACGCTTGGCGGTTTATTTGGCATTGATGATGTTGATTTTGATTGCGGCAACGGGTTATTACGTTTATCAGCAAATGTATCAGGCGCAGTTAAAACAAATCCAAAACAATTTAAGTATGCTGGTTTCAACCTTGGCGAGTAGCTTAGATGCGACAGCCATCGCGGCTATACCCATCGACAACACGCAAGCACAAGCGATTCATCAGCAAATTTACCAGCAGTTTGTCCGCATAGCAGCAACTGATGCCAATGTGTTTTCGTTATATATTTTAAAACCGACTTCTCAGCCGACGCAGTTGCGTTTTTTTGTGGATTACGCCAAAAAGGGAAAGCAAGCGAATACCGGTGACATATACGAGGCATCGGAACTTCCGATCATGTTGCAAGGACTGGCACGATTAAGTGTAGAGAGTCAGCCCTATGCCGATGAGTTTGGTTTGTCCTTGTCCGCTTATATACCCTTGCGTATGGCGGACGGTCAAACCATTGCTTTATTGGGTGCAGATGTGATGGCTGAGCAACTCAATTTATTACGTCAGCAGATCGCGTGGGGCGTGGGCAAAGTTTTTGGATTGGTGTTGTTGAGCGTTCTACTATTTTCGCTTTGGCTTGGGCGTTGGGTACGCAAACCTTTATATCAAATGATTGCAGCAACGCAACATATTGCCGAAGGTGAATGGCAGCAGCGTTTGCAGTGGCAGCGTACCGATGAGTTTGGTGTTTTGGGTGGGCATTTTGATCGCATGGCTGACGAGCTCCGCGATCAAAGTATTATTCGCGATACCTTTGGCCGTTATGTCAGTCATAAAGTGGTTGCGAATTTATTGAAAGATCGTTGTTTACCTGTGTTGGGTGGTGAAGAACGTGTGGTTACCATTTTATTTGCGGATTTAAAAGGCTACACCACGTTAAGTGAATATCTACCGCCTACGCAAATACTGACTTTGCTCAATGAATTTTTTGGTGCCATGAACGAGTTAATTGATCTGGATCAAGGTTGTCTCATTGAGTTTTTGGGTGATGGTTTATTGGCCGTATTTGGTGCGCCGACTTATGATGCCAATCATGCCGAAGCGGCGGTTACTTGTGCATTAGAAATGCAGCAGCGGTTGATTTCTTTAAATCAACATTGGCAACAACAAGGTATTGCGCAAGCATGGCAAGAGGCGGGGATTACCGAACTTGAAATGCGCATCGGTATTCACAGCGGTAGCGTGATTGCCGGCAATCTGGGCAGTCGTTCGCGCATGAAATATGGCGTGATTGGTGACGCGGTGAATATTGCCTCGCGCTTAGAAGCGCTCAATAAACCACTGGGAACTTCACTGCTCATTAGTGATGCCGTTAAGCAACGTTTATCCATGCCGTTGCAAGCCAGATTCCGCTGCACCGGCGAGCAAGCGATTCGTGGTCGTGCCCATCCCGTGAAGGCTTATGCGTTGAAAACGGCATCCAATTAAAGAAAAATTTTTATTGTCGACGGGAGGGAAGCCCAGCGGCGACTTTATCCCGATCAATCATTAGTTTGTTGTAAGCGCTGAATCTCTGCAATCGATAAACCGGTTAATTCCGCAATCTCATTAAGCTTCATATTTTTCTTTAGCATGTTGCATGCAATACGTTCGGCGCGTTGTTGATCGCCTATCTGAATACCCTCTTGCTTACCCTCTTGCTTACCCTCTTGTTTACCCGCAGCTCGTTCAGCCCCCAGTCCAGAATGATAATCCATCAAACCTTTTAAACGATCTTCATACTGAATTCGTTCTTCAGGATTGCGAGCCATAGCTTCCAGCAAATGTTGAGCTTCGTTGATGTACGGATTATTGGCCGCTAACTGCTGACGCTCTTGTTGGTTATTTGCGTTCATATACATTACCCACTCTTTTAAACCAGGATCCAGTGTCGTCGTATCATTCGGTAGCTTTGGCAGCTCAATAAAATACAATTGCATTAATTGCGTCAGCAATGCATGGTCATCTCGCTCACGCAATTGATAAATACTCAAGCCTCTTGGCCGCTCAAATAGCTTAAAGTTCAAAAAGCTAATGCTGATGGTCTTTTTTAGCTGCCGATATTCATCGCCTGTCCGTAGCTGTTGATCGTAAAGTTTACTCCAATAGTATAGGCTGCGCTCAATCCAATCTTGGCGATTGATGATTTGCATCTCTATATTGATGAGTTCACCAAGATCGGTTTTAGCCCGAATATCCAGAACGCACTGTTTGTCGTCCAGATGTTGGCGATCCATTAAAGGGTTGAGAATTTCGACTTCTTGAATCAGGGCATCGTGGCTGGTTTTAAATAGGCCGTTTAATAAGTTGATCAACAAGCCAGTGTGTTGTTGGTTGCCAAAGATTTTTTTGAAACTGAAGTCTACCTTTGGATCAATATCGCCGTTGAAGTTTGGAAGCATGAATAATTCTCGATGGGAAGATATGGCGAAAGTTTAACGAGCTCATTGTTGAATAAGCAACTGATTTCAAAAATGACATAGCACGGCAATTACATGCAGATGTCGTCACCATTGATGCCGTTAAGCAACGTTTATCCATGCCGTTGCAAGCCAGATTCCGCTGCACCGGCGAGCAAGCGATTCGTGGTCGTGCCCATCCCGTGAAGGCTTATGCGTTGAAAACGGCTTGAATCCAAGATTGTTTTTCAATTATGAGTGCTAGCAAAAACCGGTTGATTATGGCAGCATGCTCTTTTTGTATCTTCTGGGTTAATTTCCAGCAGATGTAATCTTGAAGTCCCTGTTGTGATTTCTGTATTTTTTCTATAGCAAAGGCGTGCCTATTATGACAATCAACCGTTTTTTCATTCACATCGTATGTTCGATGAGTTTAGTTTTTCTGGCTTGTTCAGTGGCCAACGCTGGAGCGTGGATTGAAAGAGGTTCAGTTACCAAAATTTCAATTTTTCCAACTTATGCCGTGGTTTATATGGATGTCGCTGCTTCACCTGGTCCAGCGGGTTGTGTCAACGATAATAGCTTTAGCCTTGGCTGGTCGTCTTTTTCGGACGCTATTCAGAACCGAGTGATGTCGATGTTGTTGGCTGCGCGTACAACCAAGCAAACCATTAATGTGCAAGTCAGCACAACCGCCTGTGGCCCTGAAGGAAAAAAATTATTCAGCGGCGAAATTGAAATGTAGTTTCGAATCTGTTCCGCAACAGCCTTACTTTTTTTAATCTCGATTTTTCACCTGCTCGTGCCTTGACGGCTGGTATTTATGCTAATTTCCTTTCGCTCGCTTTTCGCTGCCGTGCTTGCTTGTTGTTTTTATACCCTCTCTCCCACTGCGCATGCCGTCACTATTTCTGTATGGGATGTTATTTATCAGCAGGATTTTAATGGGGATGGTCGGCTGGATTACATCATCACGCCGCCCGTGAAATGGAGCACCGTGGCGGTTGGCGGAATTAATACCATGGTGCCGATCGCGCAGCCGTATAGCGTTCTACTACAACAAGCGGATGGTAGTTATGTACTCCAACAGCAAAATAACTTCACCATTCTCGATCCAAAGATTCAAGGCTTAACCGGCCTTAGCCGCACCTTTTTGGATTTTAATGGCGATGGCAACTTAGATTTTTTGTTGCGCACTGGCGACGCAAAGGGTGTTGTTGTGTTTGGCAACGATAAAGCGGCTTCCACTTCGGCGAGCGTAGATTTATCCGCATACACTCACGGCGGCAATCTTGTCATGACAGTGTCAGATGTCAATGGCGATGGCATTCGAGATATTGTGCTGAAAGAGGATGACGTTATCACGGCGATTGCTTATGGCAACTCTAACAACACCTATAGCCAACTCAGTTATCAATTCCCCGCCAATAATCCCGCCAATTTAGTGGTGAACCTTGCCGGCAGCTTGGACGTCAATGATTTAGGTGCCGCAAGCTATAGCTTGCCGATTGATCTGCCGCCCGGTATGAATGGCTTGCAGCCGAGCGTGAGTATTGATTATTCGAGCATGAGCGGAAACGGCCCAATGGGCATTGGTTGGAATTTATCGGCCAGCAGTGCCGTTAATCGTTGCGGCTCGACGCTGGCCCGCGATGGCCTACATGATGGTGTGGATTTCGATAGCACGGATAAATTTTGTTTGGATGGCCAGCGGTTGCTGTCAATCAGACAAAATACCTATGCACAAGCTGATCAAACGATGGTGACCGAAGCACCCACTTTTCAAAAAATTGTGCCCAGTGGCACCTTCAACGGTGATCCAGCCCTTTTTACCGTGACACAAGCGGATGGCAAGGTGCGCGTTTATGGTGGGAGTGCCTCCAATCGTATTTTGAATCGCGATGGTCGCGTTGTTTCCTATTTGCTGTCAGAAATGCGCGATGTCAGTGGCAATAAAATTAATTATGTTTACACCACGGAATATGGCCTCAATACGTATTACCTCAAAGAAATTCAATACAACGGTTATAGCGTAACAATCGCTTCTGAAAACCGTGCTGATCTCCTGCGCGGTTATCTCGCTCCGAAAACTCGATACGAAAATAATCGCCGCATCAGCAAGATCAGCGTGCTGAATCAAGGCCAAACGCTGTATCACTATGATTTGCAGTACGAAGAAGTCGATAACCTTAAAATCTCACGATTACGTAATATTGTGCGCTGTTTAAAAGTAGACGCCACCACCTGCACTGCACCGCTCGCATTTAGTTATGAAAAAGAAGAGGGTGTCATGGGAAACTTTAAAGTTGCCTACGACGACACGCCACAACCGGTAGAAAAATTCACAGTGGATTCGCATCGTTATAAAACCGGCGATTTTAATGGCGATGGCCTCACGGATTTTGCCCAGTTCGCAACGCCAACCACGCTAAAAGTTTGGTTGGCAAATACTTCGGGCGCATACAGCAGTTTCAACATTAAAACCACCACGGTCAGTGATTACAACTTAAGTTGGCCTGCGTTTGATAATGATGTGGCAGATTCAACCGCGAAGTGCATAACAGTTTAAGCGGCGAAAGCCGCCAGTTGATCCTGCATTAAAACAGCAGGAGA
>JANNXD010000145.1:0-8495 GCA_031409375.1 Gammaproteobacteria bacterium
TCTCCTGCTGTTTTAATGCAGGATCAACTGGCGGCTTTCGCCGCTTAAACTGTTATGCACTTCGCGGTTGAATCTGCCACAAAACTATAGTAGAGATGGCGATAGTTCTGAATTACAAAATGGAAAAGAAGTTGGCGCTAAGCGAAATATAGAAAAATCCAAAGAGATCTATTCAGATTTATCAGACTCCATTCTGGGCATACTAAGTTTTGAAAAAATTTAAAATCACCAAATCCAGAATTTTGGCCTACCGAAAATAAGCCTCTGTCCACCTCAGCTCTTTTTATTGCACAGTATTGAATACCTCTTGCGAATATCCTTTAAAAAACACATCAATATCATCAACCACCGGCGCACGATGCCGAAAGGGTTTCACAAAAACGGACATTAATTGCGAGTGATTTAAATGAGGATATTGTTTTAACACCAACGGCGAATGCACGCGATGTAAAGCTGCGGCCAATTTATCGGTATTACTTTGCATGACCGTAGTATCCTTGCCTCCGGTCAGTAACAAAATGGGCGGCTCACCGCCTTGCACACGCGTATCAATCTGCATGGGCGCAAAACCTTGCGGGGAATTTTGTAAATGCGCAAACACGGGAAGATATGACGTTTCTGCAGGATTAAAACTATAGGCTCCGGCAACACCCACAACGGCGGTAATCGCCGCACGCGTTAATTGCTGTTGCGCTAAATACTGCGGATCAGTAGCAATCATCGCCGCAATATAACCACCTGCAGAATGTCCCATTAAAAATAGTGGCGGCTGAACCGCTTTTTTCTTTGCCGCCGGATTTAGCGCTACTTGCTTCTGTACGTAAGCTACCGCTGTGGCAGCGTCCATTAAAAAATCAGGAAACTTAACCTGCGGGTACAATCGATAATTGGGGATCACCACTTGATAACCACGTGCTGTCAGCGCTTGTGCGGCAAACAAATACTGTGATTTATCCCCCGTCATCCAGCCGCCGCCATAGAAAAAAATAATCAATGGACAGCTTTCTGGACTTTCGTCGCCTTGACCACAATGATCACTCAAATACCAATCGAGCTTCAATTGATGCTGCGCATCAAACACGATATCGCGCTGCACACGATAACCACCGCCCAATCGCGCCATACTATTGGCCGCGCTTAACGACACACGCGAGATCAGCGATAATTTATTCGGCATTTCTTGGCAACCGCTGATCATCAAGACCATAAAAATTTTGCATAATGCCAAACACCTGCTGACGAATTGCCTCTGACTCATTAACCAGATGGTGATACGCTCCCGCTATCATATGAATAGTCGGCTGATGAAACTGCCGCTGCAACAAACTCAGATTAAAAGGATAATCGACGGTTTGATCTAAATCGCCTTGAATAATACACGGACTGATCTGACTGGGCACCAGGGTTTCCATTTTATTCGCCCAATTGATCATGGCCCCCACCCAGCGTGCGGAAATTACTTTGGCTTGCAAGGGGTCATTATTTTCGAGAAAGTGCAAAAAATTCGGATCATTGGTGTTGCCATTAAACGTACGCGGCACAAATTCACTAAACGGCTTCACCAAACGATACGACATATTCACCGATCGCCACGCCACCGAGCGCACCAGCGGCGCTAGCAACACCACTTTTTTCCAGGGTGACAGGTCAGGAGAAAATGGAGGATTTAACAAGGTATCGATAATAATGGCAGCGCCGGTACTTTGCCCGACCCCATAAGCCGGTTGCGGCAACGCGGGCTGTAATTGATCCAGCAGTGCCATTAGTACCGCTCGATACTGACCAAAGTCATCAATCACCGCCGACTCGCCTGACGATAAACCATGACCTGGTAAATCAAACGCCACCACCGCCATCTGCTGTGACAAAGCCCAGCGAATCACATGCTGGAATAAACCGACATGATCAAAATAACCATGCAACACCCACAAGGTAGCACGCGGCTTAATCGGCTTCCAAACATGCAAGGCAATATTAAAAAACGATACCGCCTGATTAATGAACGGCACGGCCTGATTGATCAAAGACACTTTCTGCAAGCCAAAATAATATTGGGGCTGGATCAGATCAAGCAAGTGATAGTGCTGCCAATATTGCTGCAATACAAAAGGATAATCTGCAGGATTGCCGATGGGGTTTTGCAGATCAAAAATCGGTAGCGAAAGCTTCAGCGCCGCTACCGAAAATGCAGAACGCATAAAACCCTACTGAACACGTGGCGCCAATTGACCCTTTTCATAACGCAACGACATATCATCCAAACTCAGCACCTTGAGTTTATGCGCTTGATTAGCACATCCAAAAGCTTCGTAGCGAATTTTGCAAATCTCCGCCATCGCGGTCACGGTTTTTTTCAAATATTGTCGTGGATCAAACTCAGCAGGATTTTTCGCTAAAAATTCACGAATGCTCCCGGTTGAAGCCAATCGCAAATCCGTATCAATATTAATTTTACGCACACCATGTTTGATGCCTTGTTGAATTTCCTCTAAAGGTACGCCGTAGGTTTCTGGGATATTGCCACCATATTGATTAATGATCTTCAGCCATTCTTGCGGCACCGAAGAAGAACCATGCATCACCAAATGCGTATCGGGAATGCGCGCATGTATGGCTTTGATGCGATCAATCGCCAAAATATCTCCGGTCGGTGGGCGGCTAAATTTATACGCGCCATGACTGGTACCAATCGCAATGGCCAACGCATCGACTTGCGTGCGTTTAACAAAATCAGCGGCCTCCTCGGGATCCGTCAACATTTGATCGTGACTTAAAATACCAGCCGCGCCAATGCCATCTTCTTCACCTGCAGTACCCGTTTCTAACGAACCCAGACAACCCAACTCGCCTTCGACAGACACCCCGCACGCATGCGCCATCTCAACCACACTACGGGTGACCTCAACGTTATAGTCATAGCTGGTCGGCGTTTTACCATCTTCACCCAAAGAACCATCCATCATCACCGAGCTAAAGCCCAACTGGATCGAGCGCTGACAAACCGACGGCGACACGCCGTGGTCCTGATGCATCACCACCGGAATATGCGGCCACTCTTCAATTGCCGCTAAAATCAAATGCCGCAAAAACGGTGCGCCCGCATATTTACGCGCCCCAGCCGACGCCTGCACAATCACCGGCGCATCACAAGCATCCGCCGCCATCATAATCGCCCGCATTTGTTCGAGGTTGTTGACGTTAAACGCGGGTACACCGTAATTATATTCAGCAGCATGATCCAATAACTGCCGCAAACTGATTAAAGCCATGAAACGCCCCTTAGATTTTGCTCGCTAGAATTTGGACGCTAGTTTAGGGGGATTGAGGAAGCAAAAACAATTAAATACGAAAACCTGCGATATTTTTTTGTTGTAACGGTTCCCTCACCTGCCAAGGCTAGCGTATGCACACAAGTTGTTGTGGCTTTAAATTCCCCGCCAATGGAGGGGTGGCAGGCGCAGCCTGACGGGGTGGTCCGTTCAACAAGACCACCCCCCGCCTACGGCGTACCCCTCCAATGGAGGGGAATTTAATGCGTGTCTAGTTGTGTGCATACGCTAGCTTGTCAGAGGCAGGTGTCGTTCGGATTAACGTATAGACCCAACTATTTTGAAAGACTGCGTAACTTCATCGATTAATTCCTTGCTGGAACATAGAAGCATCAAATTGCGTTTTTTGTCCTAACATCTGCTGCGCCAACAATTTTGCTGAAGCCGGCGCCAAACACAAGCCATTGCGAAAATGTCCGGTATTAATCCACCAATTTTTTTTCTCAGGATGCTGACCAATCAATGGCAAGGCTTGCGTTGATCCCGGACGCAAACCACTCCATTGCGCCAGAATCTTGGTTTCGGCTAAAGGCGGATATAAATTTTCCGCCGCTTGCTTTAGTTGGACATAAGCATCCGCACTGGGTAAAACATCAAAGCCAATCGCTTCTACCGTGGAGCCAACCACGATCTGGCCATTTTTTCGCGGGATCAGATAATGGTCATCGACCATGCGCATCTGCGTTAATGGCGGATGCGGCATGTCATACAACAACATCTGGCCTTTCACCGGAAACACATCCAAAGTAAATCCTAAGCGCTGCGCCAAAACACCCGACCAAGCCCCAGCGGCGATCACCATCTGCCCACATTTAAACTCATGATCGTCGGTTGAGACGGTTGCCGTTGAAATATCAGTGACCTGCGCATGCTCACGCACCACAATCCCTTTATGCTGTCGCACCAATTGCCTTAAGCCTTTGAGCAATTGCGGATTGCAAATATTGGCGTGCTGCGGCCAGTAAAGCACATCACCTTGCCAATGATGCGGGAGGATCGTGCTCCGGGTCCATTCACGCAATTGCACAGCAGCGTCATCGTGTTGCAAAACCGTCATACCGCAGGCATAGTGCTCCGGATCAATCTGAGTTTCGGTCAGTAATCGATGAATCCATTGCGGATACAGCTGCAATGAATAGTGATGGAGTTGATGCAACGGCAATGGATGCAGCCAGGGATGCAGCGGTGCTAAAATACCGCCGCCCGCCCAGGACGATTCGCGACCTAGGCGCTGTTGATCTAACAAAGCAACCTTAAGTCCAGCATCAGCTAACTCAATGGCCGTCATCAAACCAATCACACCGGCACCGATGACGACAACATCAAAATAAGCGGCGTTAACATCCGTCGGATAGGATGAGGACATGCGACAATCAAACCCCTCTGGCTTTACGTTAATTGAACTCATGTTTGTGATTACAATCGTCGCGATTATGACGCATATCAGCGTACCGAGTCTGCAACGTCTGTATGCTAAATGGCAGATCTTTGCCGCCACGCGCAGCTTGCAACACAGTTTTCAACGCATGAAAATTCAGGCACTCAGTCGTAGCCAAGAGCTGATGGTGTGCGGCACCGCCGATTCTTTTACTTGTATCGACAACTGGCAACCCGGTTGGATGCAATTTGCTGACAGCAATCAAAACCGTCAACGCGATGCGAACGAAGCGTTATTAGAATACGAACAACGTTTTCGCGATCATCCTGACTTTAGAATCTTCTCACCGTCACAACGCTATTTCCGCACCTGGATCAGCGGTGCATTAGCCTCACAAGCTGGCAGCATTTGGTTTTGCCCACCGAACCGCTCTGCGTATCACAACTTAACCCAGCGCTTAGTGGTATCCAGAATCGGTCGCATCCGCATTGAAACCGAAGATGAAAATGGCCAAGCATTGGTCTGCCCGACGCTGTAAAAATAGCCTATTGCTCAAACGCTATTTTACGCAGCTTGCTAAAAACACGCCCAGGCAATCACTGCCACATCAACTTGAATTAGCTTATTCATACAGGCTTACCCTTTTGTTTAAATTTAAAAACCCCATATTTTGCTTGCTCGTAAAATTTTGCATGACCTTCCTGAGAAGCCGTTTGAGGGTGACCCTGGATTGCTAAGCTAGCTGCCTGCGCGGCAGTGAACCAAATATTTAACTATTCAGACATACCCTCGATTTTCTAAGTGTTACTAGCAAGCCATAGTTTGATCGGCTCCGCCTTTGGACTGGGCACAGACTGAACCAAACGCAGCAAGGTTTCAGCGGTTGCGGCATCGGTTAGGTAATTCTTCCCATCAGCAGCTGGTAATTTCAGTCGGTGACAATTTGTCACCGACTGACTGCCTTCTTTTTTCAAACGCTGTTTTAACTTATTCCAATATTTACGCGCCGTTTGATAATCCGGCTGTTGCGTCAAGACCTGTACGATATCCACAACAGAGAACCACCAAGTTTCCGAGGGTTCATCATAAACCCGACGGATGGCATGATTTTCAAACAAAGCGGGCTGGATACGCATGGTACCTCCTTGCATTAGATACTTGGATAAAATCCATGAATTAACATTCTATCGACAACACTCATTCGAATCATCGCCACCAAAAAACGCTTACTCAATGGCCCACAACCAATGGCCAGAACGAATGCTTGCGGGCGTGCTGACTTTTTATCGCTGCCTCATAAGCCCCAGCAGACATAAAGCGGCCAAAATCCACACCACTTTTGCTTAATGCGCTCAGCTTCTTGTAGTAGCGCGCCGCATGAGGATAAGCTTTGCTTCTGGCCTCATTGAGAATATCTTCCAGCAGCACGCGATAACACAAGATTGCCGCCAAGGTTTTATCTTGGACTTCAAACACTTTTGCCCAATCGAGCAGATCCGTATAAAAACAACGTGGCAGCTCCTCAAACCGCGACACCACCAAAGCTTGCGCAGCAGCAAAATCTTCCAAACGAATCAACAAATCCACCGCAACCCCTAAATTGCTCATGGTCTTGGCGTCAATACGCGTTTGCGCTAGCAATTGATGTTTTTCGACTTCAGAGGCCAGCTCGACCAACGCCATCAGCGAATCAAAACTCGGATATTGTTGATACAACTGCTTGCGCAAATCGTGCAGTTTTTCAGTATCTCCCGATTGTTGATAACACTGATCCAATAATTTCAAGCGATCATGCTCAAAACGTTCACCCCAAGCAGAATCCAGCCACTTCAATGCAGAAGCTGGCTGCCCTAACTGCAAACTGAATTTCGCTAAACTTTCTTTTTGCAATGAATTCGGATCGGGGCTGGTGATCAAGGTGGCGCGTTCGTACAAGGCAATATCTTTCAACGCTTCAGCGACAGATCGCATCCCAATACAAGCACGCATAGCGGCCATATTAAATTTTTTATCACGCTCATCAGCCGTTTGCAGGGCTTTACGTGCTTCATTTTCAAAACGCCAAGCGAGTTGACGCAATGCATCTTCACTCAACAAATCGGCTGAACCGGGGATCAAACCATCATAAACAGCATAATCATTATCCTGAAATAAGCGGTACACCTCCTCTTGCCAATTGACATTGCAAACCTCTGACCCGCGTTGCCAAGCGCTGGCGGCATCCAACCAAAGGGTGACTGCATCCTGATAACAACCCCCAACCGAACCACCTGAATCATCCACTCGGTTAAGCGAATGCTTGGCCGTAGATAAAAACAACTCAACCAATTCAAAACACTTTTTAGGAGATAAGGGCAACAAGAAATTTTTAATGTCTTGCACAATGGCCGATAACGTTTGACTGAACGCATGGCTTTCACCATAAGGAATAAACCGCGTACCGCGCTTTAAAGCCTGCACCCGCTTTTTCAGCGCTTTGAATAATGCACCTGCATCGGATTGCAACAACAAGGTATCAACGCGCTCATCAATTTCTTTGCTTTTACCGTATAGTGTGACGATGATTTTTATAAGCGATTCTTTGGGTAATGCGGCGAGAGCATCGGTAAGGGCTGGATTCATTTTATTTGGGGCTCCTTAACAAGGTAATTTTTAAGAAATTGATGTTCCATCATCGTGGAAGAAATGGCAAGTTTCAGTCATGGATTAAACCCATTGAGCAGCAAGTCCACGGTCACCGATTCAATAAAAAACCATGGCCATCATTAGCGTTATCTTGCAATTCATTTATCGAACTAAGAAAATCGGTTCATCCCCACTCACGAGGGGAACGCTCAGCTCTGTAATTAAGGTTTTCTTAACTAGTCGGTTCATCTGTTACTAGCAATCCACGCGCGAAGCGTGCGACCCTCGCCACGAAATATAATTATTATACCATCCCCGTTTCAATCCACTCACGCGCAAAGCGTGCGACTTGACTCGGTAGAATACTGATGTCTTTTGCGACCGTTTCAATCCACGCACGCGCGAAGCGTGCGACATAGCATCCACAAAATGCCACCAAACCCAATGCTGGTTTCAATCCACGCACGCGCGAAGCGTGCGACCGCGGTCCAGGGCTTGTTTTTGAGTCTCACCTGGTTGTTTCAATCCACGCACGCGCGAAGCGTGCGACAACAGATTTAAATAATCACATGGTATTTTTAACCCGTTTCAATCCACGCACGCGCGAAGCGTGCGACGCTTAACACCTGGACTAAGTTCGAACTGTATTTTGTTTCAATCCACGCACGCGCGAAGCGTGCGACCCGGGCAACTTGCGAAATTTACTTAAATGAGGGCTTGTTTCAATCCACGCACGCGCGAAGCGTGCGACGATGACGAGGCGCATCAACAATACCATGATTAAAGTTTCAATCCACGCACGCGCGAAGCGTGCGACAATGGACCGTGTGCCCGGCGTGCGTGCATCAATACGTTTCAATCCACGCACGCGCGAAGCGTGCGACACCTCAGTGTAAATTTTTGCTTATGTTCGTTAGCGTTTCAATCCACGCACGCGCGAAGCGTGCGACGTTTGATTCGGTTTTACTAATCCCGTCCAGAATAGTTTCAATCCACGCACGCGCGAAGCGTGCGACTTATGGCGTGGATGTACTAACCGCGCAGACACTCGGTTTCAATCCACGCACGCGCGAAGCGTGCGACGCTCACCACTACGTGGGCAATTTCCCTGGCTAGTGTTTCAATCCACGCACGCGCGAAGCGTGCGACTTTTGTCTTTTTGC
>JANNXD010000146.1:0-13712 GCA_031409375.1 Gammaproteobacteria bacterium
CGCACCTTAATGCCAGGCTGCCTTGCTGTAAGATGTCGTGCCGCTGCAACAACTTTGGCAACACCAACATCCTGTTCATCATAAGCAATTTGACGGGGTAAGTTACTCAACTCAACCACATCAGGATCGATTAATAAAATTTCACCCACGCCCGCGCTGGCCAATAATAAGGCAGCAATCGAACCCAGACCACCAACACCCACCACAGCAACCCGCGCATTCAACCAAGCTTGCTGACCTGCAATGTCAACCTGATCGAGAAAAATATGTCGGCTATACCGCAGTAAGTCGGAATCATTCATTTGGACGTCCTTCATGATTTTATCTGCTTGTGCAGCATCAATTTGTATCCACGCACACGCCAAACCATGCGCCTCCTCAACCCGCGTGGGCACAAGGGCGTGCCCACCCTACGCTTCTGTCTCAAAGCGACAAGCCTAGCTTGCGCCGTGCTTGCAAACAATTGTCGCTTGCACGCGTGAACTCTCGGCAGGTGCGTGGACGATTTTCATAAATAGTACAGCTGTAGGGGTTGTCAGAACCATGACCACCCACTAACGCCGCGCATCGATCATCACCTCGTTTCAGCTTAAGATTGTTGCCGGAATGGACGATCATTTCGGGATGTAATTTGACGACGCTTTCTCGCATACCAACATCCACACAATCAAACGCTTCACGGCAGCATGCTCCGCAAGTTTGACAATTTAATTCAGCAACAAACTCCCAGCGCGTGCAAGCAGCAGCATCTGCGTCAAGTTTGATGGCCGGGGCATGTTGGCAACGTAAAGCACCACGCGACGTAAAACTCCAAGCACAATCGGCGCAGCCATGATCCGCAAAATAGTGCGCAAGCGGCGCATGACCTGCGGGATGACGCGGCGCAGGCGTTTGCGTAACAGCCCACAAGGAAGGCAAAGTTTCGCTCGCTTTTATTTCCTCGCTTTTCAAATCAACATCCGTTAAAGCAACACGATGCGATTGAGTAGAAACCTGAACTTGTCGCATCGCCAAGGCAATGACCGTACTGGCTGCTAACGCCGTTTGCAAAGGCTGCTGCCAACGCGGTAGTGATGCACGCCAAGCACCTTTTCTCGCCGCCACGCAACTACGCTCAGCACGTCCGCCTAACACCGCCTCGACGTAAAAAGGATCATCGGCCAACTGATTCCAAAATTTAATGCGAAAATCCGTGGTCGGTGCAAAAAAATCCCGCAGCCCAACACTGCCCGCCAAATAGGCTTGCAACCGCAAACACGCCTGCTCACGCCAGGTATCACGACCACTGGTGTTATCCAACCCCCAATCCTGCTGCGCTTCACCGACCTCCCCCTCCACCAACGCATGACACAACTCATGCAATATCATCTGCGCTAAGCTGTCGTCAGCATCGAGCGCTGAATCTTCAGCAATCAATAACGTGCGCTTGCCATCGGTGGATGCATAGGCATCCGCCGTGCGCACCACCGAATAACCAACTTGCGCGGCACAGGTCAGCCAGATGAGGGAAAGAGGGTCTTGGTAGTGGTGGTGGATGGGGCGCGGGGTCATCGTCATATCGATTTAATTTTCACGGGCCAACGGATATATTGATTTTGCTATATCAGCAATACCAACTTTGGTGCGCGCGTCTTTTAATAACCCAATCGATTTAAGTCTAATTCTGACAGCTGCTCGTGAAACCCCGTATTTGCGAGTTAAAAAATCTGCTACCAATGAAAAATTTTGGAGATTGCATTGCTGATGATCAAGATACAAATAACGGAACCCCCTAGTATCAAGCGTTCGTATTTTCTTAAAAAAATCCTCTTCGACATATCGTTTTGGCATTAACAAACTCGCCGCCAAAAAATTTGCTTGAAACTCTAAGCGGGCAACGTCGGATTTATCCAACACAGCCAAATTAGATTCATCAAAATCTCGATCATCACACGATTCTTTGATCAAATATTTCCCATGATCTAAGAAATAATGCGCTAACTCATGTGCAAGGGTGAAACGATCTCTTCCTCTGTTTGGTATACCTTGCTGCTTGTACACCTGAATTTTTGGTGGATAAAATTCAATACGCCCCAGTATCGCTGCGCCGATTGTCGCGCTATCCGGCATAACGTCTGTGCTAACAATCAATCCATTACGCTGAAATTCTAACTGACATATTCGCTCAAGATTTACTTCACCCTGATCATACTCAATCTCTGATAAAATCTCAGCCGTTCTGAACTCAAAATCTTTTGGTTTGATAAAAGACACACAACTTGCAGGCTGACTACTGTTATTTAATAACATTTCGATTTGATCAGCAGATAATGCTGACTCCTGCAGCAAATCAGCGAAAAACTCCCATACTGAAAAAGTTGCTCGAGTAGACGACTGCATAAAAAGATCAAAAACATCACTTTTAAAGTTTTCTTCAGAAAGCGCTTTTTCAACGTACTGAGCATCTTCAACTGATGTAGTTCGAGCACCGCTAGAAGGTGATCGCATTAACTCCCATTTACAATTTCCTGGAGTAAAGTATCGCATTAATCCTATTTTTTTAGATTTAGCAAAAGCAAGCGTACCTGATTGAAAACAGGCATTACTAACCATGATTGCTTTTGAACCCGCAGGGGCGACCTGCTGAACCTTAGAAAAAAAAGATTCAATATCTCCGACAGGTACGGGACTACTGTAGTTTTTGCACTCAATTAAAAACACGGAAGTGTATTCATTTGCATCAGGCAAATAAAATTCGATGGCAACATCAAAAGTTATGTAATCATTTCGATCTTTTGAGAAATACTTTTTCTTCCAAAATATGCGACAAGATTCTTTAGAAATAAAACGACCTGCGTTAATCTCGGCTAGAAAATGTTCATATACTTTTATTTCTAACGCATCTCCGACTTGAGTTGTATTCAACCCTAACATAACCTCTTAGCTAGCTTTAATGATTTCATAACTTGATTCAATTTCGCGATGAAAAAAATCTTTAATCTGCTCATGCCACTTTCTGCGGTTTTCGAGTAATATCACCATGGCCAGCCAAAAGGCCTTCAACAGAAATGTCTTCGTCTAAGCCATCCCAATGAATGCCATGAGTACTTAATTCAAATTTTTCGAGTTCAACTTTAGATGCGTTCATTAATCGTGGAAACCAAACTAAAGGCACGCCAATAGTTCGTCCATCAAACAAATCGACCCACATATTGTGCTCATCAAAAGCAACAGTTTTAGGCGAAATATTCATTACTAACTCAACCTCTTAACTAATTTTAATCACTTCATAATTTGATTCAATTTCACGATGAAAGGAAGGCGGGATATAAGCCCAATCCACAACCTGCACCTGTATAGGCAAATTGCTTTCTATAAATGCTTCACGCAATTCTGGCAGTTCAGGCGTCGGATGATTGAGATCCTGTGGTTGACGAACTACCAAATCCAAGTCACTAGCATCATAACTACCACCAGTTACTCGGCTACCATAAGCCCAAACTTCAGCATGCCGCAAATATTTTTGCAAAATATCTTGGACGATATTCAGGTAATCGGCAGGCAAATCAAGCATCGCTGTTATTTACCAATTGATTAAGATGCACAAGCAATGACTCAACATCTTTTATAAAATCGGACATTAATACCAAGGTTTGCTTTGCGAACTGTTCGCCATAATCATGCGCTGTGTTATTGCGGTTATCCCGATAAGCAAACCAACGGGTAACCTCTTCAATTGATAACAAGCCATGCGAGGCTGCCACACGTAATACTTCCTTGATCGGCATTTCATTAAGTTTTCGACTACCATGACCAAACGTTTTAAGTGCCTTTTTAATTAATTTAAACGCTGTTTCTTGTGTAAGCTCATATCCCTTAACAATTGCGTTTTGAAAAACTTCTTGATCGACACTGCCTGGCTGAGCTTGTTGGTATAAATTCAACGCAGATTGCAACGTAGTTAAACAACGTAGCAAGTGATCTGTATTTAAATATAACATTTGACCTCCCGGCTATCCGATAGCTTAACTATTCTTTGGCTACCAAATCGATCTCAACAAAATCGTTTCATTACGCTCGGCGCCGGTGGAGACGATGGAGACGGGGACACCGGTTTTTTGTTCGACACAGCGAATGTATTTTTGCGCATTCAGCGGTAAATCTTCAAAACGCTGAGTACCGGCGGTATTTTCTTGCCAGCCGGGCAATGTTTCGTACACAGGTTCAATCTGCTCTTGATCGGAGAAGCCCCAGTTATCGCCACTGACTGGCGTTGATTGGGTGCGGTACTCGACGCAGATTTTAATTTCCTGCAAACCATCCAACACATCCAGCTTGGTCAAACACAGCTTGGTGAAGGAGTTTAAAATCACGGCGCGTTTTAACGCCACCAAATCCAACCAACCACAGCGACGCGCACGCCCCGTGGTTGCACCAAATTCATGACCTTTTTTGCCTAAGCGCTGACCGATTTCATCATCCAGTTCGGTCGGAAACGGACCCGAGCCAACACGCGTGGTATAGGCTTTGGTAATGCCGATAATCTCATCCAAAAATAAGGGACCAAAGCCACTGCCAGTCGACACACCACCGGCGGTGGTATTAGAAGAAGTCACAAACGGGAAAGTACCGTGATCAATATCCAGCAAAGTACCTTGCGCACCTTCAAACAAAATATTGCCGCCGCGCTTGCGCACTTGATCCAGAAAATTGGGCACATCAATCAACATCGGAATCAAGGTTCCAGCCAAACTCAATAAATGCTGGCCAACTTGCTGAGCATCAATCGCGGGCTCATGAAAATATTCGGTCAACAAAAAATTATGCAGTTTCATCAGCTCATTCAGCTTTTGTTGAAACAACTGTGGATTGACTAGATCCCCTAACCGCAAACCCCGACGCGCCACCTTGTCTTCATAAGCCGGACCAATACCTCGGCCCGTGGTACCAATCGCATCTTTACCGCGCTGTTTTTCCCGGGCTTTATCCAGCGCAACATGCGACGGTAGAATCATCGGGCAACAAGGACTGAGCTTGAGTCGATGCTTCACCGCCACGCCTTTATTTTCCAAGGTCAGAATTTCGTCCAACAAAGCATCCGGCGCAATCACCACCCCATTCCCAATCACACAAGTGACCTGTTCACGCAAAATACCGGAAGGGATTAAATGCAATACGGTTTTTTCGCTACCGATCACCAAGGTATGACCGGCATTATGGCCACCTTGGAAACGCACCACACAATCCACTTGATCGGTGAGCAAATCGACCAGCTTACCTTTGCCTTCATCACCCCATTGCGCACCCAGTACGACGACATTCTTTGCCATTATTTTGCGACCCTTATTGATAACCCGAAAATTGATAACTGGAGAACTTGAAAACTTATGAATGACAATACTGCGCCCATATAATATCGCGCCCCTCTGAACCCAACAGATCCACGCAGCATCTACGCTGCAACAGGATAACCAAGCAATTAAACTGGATCAGCGCTAACGCGTATCAAAGGCAGACATAGTAAGTAAATTATGGCCGACATTCAAATGCCGCCATAATGGTTTGAGCAATTCCCCAAGATCATTAGCAAACCACACGACCATGGTGTCGCGTAGACCCGCGCCCGTTTTGTTCATAGGTCAGTTGCTGGTATGTTCTCAGCTCATAGCTCTTACTCGGATAAAAACGATCAGACTTAATCCAATTAATCCATTTGCCACCATCAAGAACGCTGTCCACACGCCGTTAATAGTCTATATCCCATCCAATATGACCGGTTTCTGAGATGCAAACTGCCAGCACAATGCATAACACCCCTTCATTACTGACACCCGCCAATTTGTCATCTGCTCTTACTGACAAATCCAAGAATACTGACAAATCGAATAATCCGCCTGCTGAACTCGCACCCACTTCAACAGCCTCAGTATCGCCAACGGAATCAACACCTAGCTCTGCGACCAGAGTCAATTCTTCCAGTTTAATTGCTAACATCAATGTCTTAAATCAAAAATTTTCAGCGGGCAACGGTGCCATGCAGAAATTTTTTGAGCAGCAAACACATGCTTCTTATCCCTTGGATAAGAAGCCGTCTACCGAAGAAACCTATAGCAACCGGCGCTTTGAAAATCAGCTGTCTTTGCAATTAACCACCCAAGAAGGTGACCAGATTCAATTGCACTTATTTTCCGTCGGCAACCAGGCACAGTACCGTCATCAGGATAATAATGGCCTTCAACAAGCCCAACTTACTCAGACCTTCAGTAACATCCAATTTTCTTTGGAAGGCGATTTAAACACTGACGAGTTAGCCGCAATTAATTACTACATCCTGCAACTATCGCAAGCTGTGGATAATTTTTTTAACGCTGACCTGTCGTCAGCGGTACAAGCCTTGGCAAACGCCAACATGAATGAGCAACAAATCAGCGCCGTGGATTTTTCTTTACAGTCTAAAGCGGTGGCTTTTTATCAAAACACGCAAACCTACCAAACAAAAGCCGCTATTCCTGCACAAATACCCGCCTGGCAAAAATTAGATCGCTATTTTAATGATGTGCTTGCGCAACAAGATAAGCTACCGAAGGCCATGCAAAGCCAATTTTTTGAACAGTTATTAACAACGCTGAATTGGTATCAACATCAACAAAACACTAAGGAAACGCACGTTTCCGAAACAGATCCCCTCTATACAGATCCTCGTTTGACTAACGACAGTGCAAAATTCGCGGTTCAACCGCCGGGATCATATAATCCGCAAACGGTTGCTGCAACTGGATAAGCTGTCGTAATAAAGTAGAACTGATCGCCGACAGTTTTGGGCGAGACACGCAAAAAAAAACGCCTGTACCTTATTGATCAACTTTTCTGGCAAACTACAATCGTTAGCCAAGATATCAATGGATAAATAATAATCGACACAATTACCGCAGGGGGAAAAAATTTTGTGCCAATGCCATCTAGCGCATTAGACGCCAGCATTGGGAACTGCATCCACACTAAGAAAGATAAAATTATTAACAAAACGGGTGCTATCGCTAAAGACGCAAAAACAAATTCTCTTTTTTTAACGAGAAAAATTCGTTTATATTTGTAAAAAGAAAATTGAAAAATAAACCCAATAAAGATTTCTGGCCCAGTTAGCAATAACATTAATAAAATAGTTTCAGCTTTGGAAATGTAATCATTCGCCATAAAACCTACTTATTTCTCATGGTTTTTTTGATATTTCCAGCAGCAATAACTCTATTTTTAAAGTCATAACAGGTGTTACGAACCAAAGAATATTTATCCCTGTTTTTATCATTGGCGATGCTGTTCACATAAGATCGCATTGAATTGAAATCAGCGCCTGAATGATAAGTCGACTCAACAGATTTATTTTGACCTGTTTTTTCTGAAAGCTCACCGTATATTAAATTAAGAGAACTTTCCGTTGGTTTTCCATCAGAACCTATAACTACATTTGAAATTGGAATATTACGAATATTGCCATCATCTTTTGGTAGCTTTGTGCCAACCACACCAGCAGCGTTACCATCATATCGGCCAAATTCAAAGTATTTAGTTTCACCCGTCGCATTATTAATTAACAGTACACCAGCATGCCCAAGAGGCGCTTTAAAATTGTATATACCTGTATTTACCATGTAATTTTGAAAAACAATACCAACCGCATCCCTGCCATCCGGATCATAAAACGCATATGGATTATTATTCGCATAGGCATAACGGTTAAAACTGAACACATTGGATTCGGTAAACTCTACCGGATCGACACTTAAAAACCGGCCGAGCTTGGCGTCGTAATAACGACCGCCCATATAAATGAGCTGGCTGTCGCGATCAAACTCATGAGCGGTATAACTAACCGGATGCGCTTTTGCTGCAATCGATTGATCTTGCGGTTGGCCGTAGGATTGATAACGCTCTGTCCACAACACATTGCCGAATTTATCCAAAGCCACCACGGGTGATGATTGGGCGTCGTTAATGTAGAGCGTCATTTGAGTAGCGGCATGAACACTGCTGCCGATGATGATTAACGTGACAAATAACAACGTTGTTATCAATAAGCGAGTTAAGCGCATAAAAACCCCGTCAATACCGGTTAGCTACAATCCCAAACTGAAATACACAGCGGGCAAAATCGCCGGATTAAAGCTTGGCAAAGGATCCACATTATCAGCCAGTCCATCGTTGTCAGAATCAGCATTTCGGGGATTGGTATTGAGTTGATACTCTTGCCGTAAAGTTAGGGTATCGCCATCGTCATCGGACGCTGCATCGGCCGCATTATCAGCATTGTAGCCATTGGCAACTTCATAACCATCGGGTATGCCATCGCCATCAGAGTCCGAACTACGGATATTTAAGCCTCGGTTCAGCTCATCCGCATTGGTCAGGCCATCACCGTCATCATCCTGCTGACCATCACTGGCATCTTGCGGATTAAAGCCAGCGGCGAGTTCGTCACAACTGGAAACACCGTCGCCGTCACCATCCAAATTACCGCAATAATCCATTCGTGCGATTAACTGTGTGCCCAAGTATAAATAATCGCGCTGACCATCCACTTGATTACCGGCCATTTTTTCGTATTTTAATAAGCCGTTAATGTCATACAGCGCATATTGATAACCACCACTGATATTTTTACGAAAGCGATATTGGTTGGCATCATAGGCATATTGCTGATTCAAATTGGTAATCTGTTTGAGATTATTGGCTTCATCAAACACAAACTGATGTGTGCCATTATTCGTCACATTACCACGCTCATCGTAACTCAATAAATAACTGGAATTACTGACTGAAGCCAAACGATTACGGGCATCATAGTTATACAGATAATTACGATTACTGAGATTATTTCGGGTGATGTTATTACGCGAATCATAAGCAAAAGTTGCCGCGTTATTCAAATTCACCAGCCGATCCAAACCATCATAACCAATCGGATTTAAAGAGTTTAAAGAGTTTTGGTTGTCCAACATGGCCACAAGATTACCTTTACCATCATATTGATAATCGGTATTGATGATGCTATCGGCTCTCACAGAAGCGACCAGCTGCTGACTGTTTTGTCCATAACTCACCGTTTTACCATTTTGAAAACGTAACGTTTTTAATTGACCACTGGCAAAATAATCGGCGCTGGCAACGACACCGCCAATAGCAGTGACCCGCCCTAGCACATCACTACTGACCGCATAAGCTCGCCCGCTTGGATAACTCAAATTGGTAACATGATCCAAAGCATCCAGTGCATAACTAAAATTAAAATTTTGCGCTCCATCTACCGTTGTTAAAAACCGCTCGGCGGTCAATACATCATTCGCGTTATAGTCATAATTCCATTTTGACTGCCCCAACCTTTCTACCGACAATATTTTATTGCGCGGATTATAGGTGTAAGCAATATCACCGACAGCAGCATCCGCATAATCGATCAACTGCAAACGGTTGTGCGCATCATATTGATACCGTGTGACAGCACCCGTCGCACCAATTTTACGTGAGGTCATATTACCCAAGGCATCGCGCTCAAAATACACGGCTTGGTCACTGCCACCTATTTCTGGCGAAGTCAGGGCGATCAGTTGATAACGACTGTTATAAGTGTAATTGCGGGTGATGCCCGACTGGCTGACGTAATCAATATTGCCCAATAGATCGCGCGGCATAGACGTATCAATACCTGCTGGACTTTCAATGCGCGTCAACTCAATTTTATCGGGATCGCCGAATGATCGAAAAGTTTTGGTCGTCACCGATCCGCGTTGATCGGTGGTTTTGATGGTATTGCCGCGATATTCAACATTAATCTCCCCTGCACCCGGCGGATTCTGCACCGTGACGCGATCCAAAGCATCATAACTAAAACTGGTACCATTGCTGATATCGCCCAGATTCAAAACAAAGGTTTTTCTACCCACCGCATCATAAGTCAATTTTTGCGTCAAACCGGCCGTCACTGTTTGTGTGACACGACCCAAACCATCATACGCAAACTCTTGCTGCAATCCGCCACGCGTTAACGTTTTGGTACGACCACTCAGCGACCAATTGAAATTAATATTACTGTCATCCAAACGCGGCGTCGTAATCCCCGTTAAGCGACTTAAATTATCCCAGCTATAACTGGTCGATTGACCGCCAATATTTTCACTGGCCAAAGTGCCATCTCTATTCACTGCACGACTGATGCTTACGGACTGGACACTGCCCGCACCACGCACTTCACCGGTCGGAATACCGAATTTATAACTGCCACAGGTGTAGCTGGTCACATGACCATTGGCATCCGTGCGCGTTTTTATTTCACCTTTATCGGATGTCGTACAACGTTCAAACCGTGTGCTCACCCCATAATGATTTTCTTCAATTAAATCTCCCAGGGCATTAAACGTGCGTGCAATATTTCCTCTGACATCATTGATCGTTTCCGTTGTGGGCGGCAAATGAATACGCCAGAGAGTGGATTTAATGTCATAAGCATAACTGGTGGTCTTACTCACGGCAGAACTGCCATCAAATCCATTTTCAACCATCACCAGCGGGTTACCAAAAGCATCATAGCTATTGAAACTGGTCACATAATTTAAACCATTGCGCATAATGGTTTTTTGGCGTAATCGCGGCGACCAAGCAGCGCTATCGGTTGCTTTTGATGATCCTTGTGAACTGCGGCGACGCTCAACAATTTGCGGCGAAATAAAATCTTTTTCCCAAATAAATTGCGTAGACTGTAATGCCGTTGATGAGCCTAATGGGTAAATGTCCATTGATTGCAGCGTACCAATACGCCACACATCACCGTCAACTACATCACGAGCGCCTTTGTGTCGATACACTTCGCGGCGGCTAGGGCCAATAATCGTCGTTTGATCCGCAACACTTCCGCTTCCTGGCTCATAAGCATAACTCCAGACGCCACTGGTGACACCGCCATTCTGGACCGTTTTAGTGGCCACCACGACATTCTGAAGTGAACTAAACGAGCTATCAAACTGCGCAGTGGCGTAGGTAAAGCTGGTGTCCGTGCCACCCGGTGTGGTGATGGTTTTTAAATTAGACACACCAGCACCCGCATCAAAATAACTGAGATTCCAATCCGGCATCCCAGGCGGTCTTATCTTCGTTAAAAAATAATATCCCACCTGTAAGCTGCTACCAAACATCATAGGCGTATATTGATAACTCCATTTTTGGCCCTTACTACCCGTGATGGATTGCAGTAACCAAAATTGATTATGCGGAGATGCAGTGCTGTAATTGGCATAACTCAAACTAATCGAAGCAGTGGCGTCATTAGCCAAATATATTCTGCTGACCAATTGATAATAAGTATTGGTAAAATATTCAACATTGATAGCATTGCCATTTGCATCTTCAATCCGTCGTACTTGATAAGCTGAATCTCTACCCAGTGAAACTGGATGGGCAGGTTGATCAAAAAAATATTTGACGCCCTGCGGTGAAGTCACGACATACCCAGAATTGCCATTCGAATCAGATAAACACCGAGCCACCCAGCGGCTTTTGGTGATTAATTGAAAACCCGGATGAGCATTATCCACCAAGAGCGCTTGGCGCGATCCATCCGGTAACTCTAGGATGGGCGACTCACTTTCTATCGAGCCGCCACCACAACCATAGGCTCCAACCCAGACACGACCTAAATGGACATCCCACCCATAACCAAATGCCGAAGGATCCATTAAAGAACTGACATTCACATAACCAGGCGGTACATGCCCGGATTGATAGACATGGTCCACCGCAATATCCAGTTGATTATTCCCAGGAATATAAAATTCAGCGATATCAATTTGCAACCCACCATGAAATGGATCAATGGTCTCCCCAAAAAAACCATACTGCGGCACACGATGCGCTTGAAAACCCGGCTCTTGATAAAAATCAGGGAGAATACCTGCGTGCGCGGAAAATGATATCGCGAGAGAAAAAATAATTGCGAAGAGATGTTGGTGGTGTTTCATTTTTAAATCCTTGGGAATTAATAATTGATTTTTAACATTTGGTTTGGTAATTGCGAATAATTCTATAATCGGAATAAAATCATGTGTTCTGTTTATTGAGCAACAATCACAAAAAATGTGTCACGGCCTCTTGGATTTTTATATTTACTTATATACTCTCTTGCATGATTACAACTACGCACAATAAAATCATTTGATGTCTCACCTTGCTCCTGATCGCAATACCAATTGTCATAATTAGAATCAGGCTTATCATCTACTAACTCATAAACATCACCGCCCAATACAGTAATTTTTTGGCGTTCAAATTCTTTTATTGCAACTAAAGCTTGCTCTCTGGTCAAAGCCCAGTTATTAACTCCTAATCTATTGATTTCAAGGCCAGCAGATAAAATAGATTTAACTTTTTCCGACCACATCACTAATTTCCACCGCTATTTTGCCGAAATAAGCGATGATTAATTTTTCCATCCGGCTCTTTTATAAATTCGAAGTTACCTTCACGCCCACGGTATTCTCCGGGTATTTTGAGCTCCTCCCTTACAACACCATCGCCACCTGTAATTTTCTTAACAGATCCGTCACCCTGAAAAGCTTTCACACTTTTTGGAAATGAATGAAAATCATCATTTTTCATTTGAACTTTAACTTTTTCCGTATATTTCGTGCCCTCAAAGAAATCTTTTATATGCTCACCGGACTTCACGACCTTAGAGGCATCCCCCGCCTTATCAGCCGCTCGCAAAATGCCGATGCCCGAAGGCACATAAGGAATTACGCCCAGCAATACATCGCCAGCAAGCCCAAGTGCATTACCCACACTCGGATCATTTGCAAACAACCCTGCGCTGATACCGATTGAAATACCATCCACCAAATAATCCAATGGAAATTGTCCATCAGGATCATGAAAGGCATACGGATTATTATTCGCATATGCATAACGGTTAAAGCTGAACACATTGGCTTCCGCAAACTCAACTGGATCAACACTTAAAAATCGACCGAGCTTGGCATCGTAATAACGACCGCCCATATAAATGAGTTGGCTGTCGCGATCAAATTCGTGCGTTGTATAGCTGATTGGATGCGCTTTGGCGGCAGTCGGCTGATCTTGCGGTTGGCCGTAGGATTGATAACGCTCTGTCCACAACACATTGCCAAATTTATCCAGCGCTGCGACTGGTGATGATTGTGCGTCGTTAATGTAGAGCGTCATTTGGGTGGCGGCGTGGACACTGCTGCCGCAGACGATAGATATGGATAATAAAAGCGAGGAAAACAACCAGCGAGTAAAGTTCATTCAATACAATCTCTCTGTTGATTTTTTTTAGAACACATGTTTTCAAACATGTAAAAGTTAGTGGAGACTATATTTTTACAAGCTGCATATTGCAGCGACATGATTAATTAAGTATTTACAGCGCCACGCATCAGCTGAATAAAAATAAGCTTTGGCCACCCAACAGCATAAAAAATTTAGTTCAACAACAAACCCAAAATTGGAACTAGCGCTTTTACCGGATCATAAGCCGTCACATACGAAACGGTCGGCTTCGAATCGCTCAGCGTATCATCTACTGTAAGAAAAACGTAACTATTCAGCACGCCGCCAGGGAAAGTAATACAAAAAAAGCTTGACAGGTTTTTTTGTTAGAACTTCACTTTTAAGCCGGCCACTTGATGCACCCAAAAAACGCCCAACCCAATTGAGAAATAAAGCGCTGG
>JANNXD010000147.1:0-40270 GCA_031409375.1 Gammaproteobacteria bacterium
GCACCAATTTCAATGCCCGCCGCCGTCAACTGACGTGCTTGCTGCCAACTTAACGGTTTGGCTAGGGCAACTAAAGCATCGGGAATGGTAATCTGGCACTGAGCTTCAAGCTGCTGCAAAAAAAGCAGCCGCTGATTTTCACTGACACCTGCTAAATAAACACCGATCGCTTGCCGCACGAGCTTGCGATTGTGATCCGTAACTGACATGACAAATCGCGCCTCATCCAAAATTAAGGTGCGTGGAGCTGTGTAATTAATCCAGTAAGCAACCTTATCAAACCAAAACAACTCTTGACTATCCAATGTACCCGTCGTGACGAATATCGTCGCCGGCATACCAAATTCTTGTAAAATTGGTAATGCCAATTCGGCATTATCCGCATAACCATCATCAAACGTGATCAAGCAGGGTGGCTTAGTCAAAGTGAGCACACCTTGTTGATGTGCCAATAATTGCTGATGATTAATAACCTTAAAATATTTGGACAACCACTTTAACTGAGCTCGAAACATGTCCGGCGTTGCCGAAATAATTTCCTCGTTAAAAGCAAAATCATCTTTGGGTATTTGGTTAACTCGGTGATAAGCCAATACCCATAAGCTATGTTGCTTACGGGTGTTGCCCATAATGATACGCTCTAAAAAACTAAACCTATTGAAGAGCAATGTTGATAAAAGCTGCTTTTTCCCTACGGGGAACAGTCTAGCCATGGGGAAGCAGCTCAAATAGATTGATGAAGTTAGAAATATTTCGTCATGATATAGAAGTCAAAGTGTTCCCACAAACATAACAACTCAATTGTGACGAATTTTAAGTCTACAAATTATCAATCCTATAGACAATGTACGGCTAAAAAGCTGATGGTGGATCAATGCGAGACTAACTTAGCCCCAATGGCGCTTGCCAATATAAAAATGGATCTTCCGATAAACCTTGGTAACGCACTTCAAAATAAACAGCCGGTGCGGCGTCACCCATTTGTCCGATACGCGCAATCACTTGGCCATGCGTCACGACATCCCCTTTGCTCACCAAATTGACGAGGTTATTGCCGTAAATAGTCATCAGCTCATGAGGATGCTGCAAAATAATCACATGGCCCAAACCGGTTACATCTGTACCGGAATAAACGACAATCCCTTGCTGAACAGCGCGAATAGGGGAATGTAATTCGGCAAGAAAATATACCCCAGAACGAAAGTCACTATAATGCACCGCCCGATGCGACTCTACCGGCCAAATCCAATCCTGACGCTCCGCCGTTGATTTGATCGGCTCTAAACCTACGGCGCTAGGCTGGGTAAAATCATGGATAGAGTTTACATCGGTGGGCGAAGTCGATGGCGCCTGTATATTGTGCATCGGCAACAATAGACCCGCTGTCAACACCAATGCAAACAAGAAACTTTTAAACCCACCTTGCTCACCACGAGCAGTGTCAGCGACTGGGGCATCCATGACATCCAAATGCGCAAGATCTTCTAGCCATTCGCGCCCGCTGGCACTATTTTTATCATTCCCAGCGTCCACAGGACGAACTGACATTTGACGATCTGCGAGTGGTGCTGAAAAAGCTGCCAAAGATTCTTCATAGGGTGGCTCTGATTGCAAAAAAGTTCCTGCTTGTTGCGCTGGATGATGCTGCGCTGGCGTTTGTTGAACCAACGCGCGTTCTCCATATTGACGTCCTACATAACCTGCCGGTGATTTCTCGCGTACTTTTAACGCAAATTTTAATTCCTTGATTTCATTTTCCATTTCTTTTAAAAGCAATTTTTGTTCTTTAGCGGCTAAAAAAGTCTCTTTATTTAAATTTTTGCTTTCATGATGCGTCGAAACAAATTCTTTAAAACTACGCATCACCTGATCCATGGCTGCTTCCAAACGTTCTAAACGCTGATCATTGGCCTGATTATGTTGATGTACCCCGCCCACCTGCTGCTGTAAATCAACAAACACCTTAACCTGCTCGGCTTGCGTGTTTTGCGTAACCTGCAACTGTTGATTCACCTGCTGATGCGCTTCTTGTAACGACTGATGCAAATTACGATAACGATTTTGCTCTGCAGTTAACTGCTCACTTAAATTGCTATAGCGTGCCAAATCTTGTTGCAACTGTGCTTGCGACTGCACCGCCTGCTGAAATTGTGTCTGCGTTTCTTGTAATTGCTGATGATTGTCTTGCAATAACGCTTGTGAAGATTTCAGCTGAGACTCTAATGAAACTTGCAAAGTTTCCGTTACCGTTTGCAATTCCTGACAACGACGATTTAACATCTGCTGCTGCCGTTGCTCTACTTCGGCTTGCTGTATTTGTACACAAAATTGCTCACCCAATTTAATAAAATGTTGTTCCATTTCTTGAAAACGTTGCACATAAGGCGTTAATTGACTTTGCAAAGCATGGTGTTGTTGCCCCAGTATTTGCAAATTAGTTACTTCGGTATGAATCTGACGACGCATAGTCTCAACCTGATGCGCATGATCCTTACTTGACTCCAATAATTGCCATATTTTGGTATGCAACTCTTCTGACTTAATCAAGGAGTTTTGTGAGTGCAAATGTACATCACGATACTGCGCAATGGCAGCTTGAACATCTGTTAACTCTGTTGATGTACGTTGCTGAAATTGCTGTGTTAGCAGCAGATTTTCATCAAAGTTTTTTTCTAATGAAAAACATTTATTCTCAATAAAATCTTTAAGCTGCTGCTGCTGATGCAAACCTGCGTGTAGCTGCGCATCAAACTCTAAAACTTGCTTAACCGATTGTTGCGCTGACTCAGCAAGCTCGGCATACTGCCGATGCCAACTTTCGTGGGTAACCAAGCTCAATTCAAACGCATGCTGATGTTGTTTTGATTGAATGAGTAATTGCTCACCCTGTTGAAATAAATCAAGGGCTTGCTGCTTAACTTGATGAATTTCGCTGATACATTGCTGTGCCGATTGATTCGCGGAATGCACGCCTTCAATCAATTGATGCGCTTGTTTTTCAGTGCGTGTCACTTGTGCGCAGGCATCAACCACTTGCTGTTGCAAACCATTTAACTGATCTAGCATGCTCCGGTTTTTCAACAATAAGGCTTCACTATCACTTAAAGTTTTATGCAGTTGTTGACGATCCACATCTAAATCATGCTGCTGATGGCTACTGCGTTCATTGGCAAGTTTTGCCTGCTGTAGACTGTGTTGACACTCGTTTTGTAGCAAATTAAGTTGCTGCAATTGTTGTTGCAAATCCGCTTTTACCTTGAGTTGCTGCTGCTGAAAATCCTGCTGAATGTGTTGCTGTAGCTGCACAATATGTTCACCACTTTGTAAAACCCGCTGGCTCTCACTGGCTTGCACTTGCACACTCAACGCGGTATCCGCCGTTTTCTGTAAAACTTGCTGCATCTGCTCACGTAGCTGTTCGGTTTGATGCAAACATAATTGTGCTTGTGTTTGCAGCTGCTGCGCCACCTGTAATTTTTCTTGAGTATCTTCGTGATACGACGCTACGTTTTGTTGCAACTTCTGCATATGCGTCAGATTATCCTGCATTTGCTCGGCACGCTGCTGCTCTCGTTCACTTAAACTGATTAACACATTACAAGAGGTATCCACTTTATTTTCCAGCGCCTGCAATTGCTGCGTGCCGTCTACGAGTTCTTGATTTAACACTTTGGCTTGCTGATGCATTTGACCATATTGCTGCGTAATGGTAGAAAAACTGTGCTGCATTTGTTTGAACGTTTGCAATGCCTCACTAATTTTAAGGATATTTTCGCCGTTCTGTGATTCTTGTGTTTTAGCTGTCGTCATTAAATTCTTACAACTGCTAATTAATGCACGTACACAACCTTGGTCTTGTTTTACTTGTGCCGATAATGCATCGAAATGTTGTAACCGGTTCGTCATATCTTGCAGGGTCACGCTCACTTGCTGTGATTGCGAGCATAACTCATGGCTCAGCGCTTTCTCTGAGGCCAATAAATTCTCTACCGATAAACGTCCTTGCTGATGCTGCTCAAGCAAACCATTCACTTGCTGATACAGATTTTTTAATTGTTGTAATGCTTGTTCAACCACGTCGTGTTGGCCATTAAGCTGCTGAGCATCTTCATGAACGACATGAATCAATTTCTCAGTTTCAGCGAGATAAGCACTCACTTCCAATTTTTCTTGCGCTAACTGGACTTCTGCCGCAACCAAATTTTCACTAAGTTGTTGACACCAGGATTTGAACTGGTTCCAATCTTGAAAATGCTGATCGAAGGTTTTACGATAACCCGACAATTCCTGCAACAGCGCGTACTCTTCTTGCTTACCTTCATCTAAATCCGCCACCAAAGCCGCAACACGCTGCTCAAAGGCACCGAACTGGCTGGCCCACTGTTGACTGCTGTGCAAAGAATTTTGAATCGATTGATCGATATGGCGAATATCCTGCAACTTAGCATCCACATCTTGATTAAATTTAACCGCCACTTTACGCGCATTATTGGCCAACACCAGTGCTTGTTGCGTATCTTGCACCAGCGTATCCAAATGGCCAATACGCTCATCGACTACATTTAATTTGGTTTCTAATTTTTTACTGTGTTGCTGATAATCCAGTTGAAATTGGCGCAAATTGTCTTTAATCGCTTCCCGATAAGCATGCATTTTTCTGACGCTTTTCTGTGAATCAGAAAACTGTTGCAGCGCACTATTGGCGATGGCTTCAATTTGCACCGCACTTTTTTGTACGGAGGATTGTGCTTTTTGTACCTGCAACATCTGCGACTTACAACCCTCTAATAAAGAATGCCAATCTTGCAAATCAGGCTGCTGAATACGGGCTTGGGTTCGCTCGGTTTCGACTTGGATATGCTGCAACTGTTGCTGAATTTCTAGTAGTTGTTGCTGATCTACAGCACGTTGTTCATTCAATTGACGTAACGACAACTCAAATTGACTTTGCTGCTCTCGCAACTGTTGCGCGGTATTCACCAAGCGTTGGTCACTGTAATCAGAACCAATACGCTGCGTTGAAAAGGCCTGCTCCAAATCACGACATTGATTTTCCAATTGCATCACGCGCTTGTCTTGCGCTTCACATACACGCTGCAATTGAGCGCCCTTGTTATGCTGATCATTCACTGAAGTTAAAATATTATTCAGCTGCGATTTAATCCGCGAGACTTCATCGTACCAAGTTTTTAAATCGACGTTATTGTTGACACGCTCCTCCAATAACTGGATCGGCCCCTCCAATAGATCTTTCAAATGTTGTTCATAATCTTTCGTAGACACTTGAACGGCTTTTAACTCTTTTAACTGCGACGCCAAGCTAGCCGATAACGAACGTTGATCGGCTTCAAAACCCTGTGCCAACTTTGAAATCGCTTGCAGATCATCACTGATCACCGCTAAAGTAGCCTCGTTTTCTGACAACACCGCTTCAACCCCGCTGCTGCTCAGAAATCCATCTTCCGATAAACTTTCTGCCGCTAAAACGCTGCGATTGCCCAACATACGGCCAAAAATGCCTCTGCTATTCATCTCGGCTTTTACTTGCTCACTGTTAGCTTGATCTTTCGTGGATGATTTACTGTACTTCATGATGGCCCAATCCTTTGTCCATGATGGTTTTCTGTCACTTATGGTACCCTGCAAATTTATAGCAATTTTTCGGCCAATGTACTGACAAGGGACAATCGTTATAAACTGGCGCTGCCAAGCAAGTGTAGCCCTACCTAATATGGATACGTTTTTTCACCAGTACTGCAGGTAAACCATGTCGTGCATTGACACCCTATTTCAAAACCCACAACCGCCTAAAGAATTTCGTTTTGATGAGGCAGTGGCGCACGTTTTTGACGATATGATCAGCCGATCCGTACCCGGTTATGCCACTTTATTACAGCTCATCAGTGCCATTGCCCATATCCACGTTCAAGCCAACAGTGCTGTTTATGATTTAGGCTGCTCGCTGGGCACTGTGACACGCGTCATGCAGCAAAATATTGCTGTCAGTGGCGTAAAATTTTATGGTGTGGATACATCGCAGCCGATGCTCGACAAAGCGGCCTTGCTCAGCCCCGATCAAGCGATTCACTGGATCAACGCCGACATTAATCAACTGGCACTACAACCCAGCTCGTTAATCGTGCTCAACTTTTGTCTGCAATTTATTCCATTAGCCGCACGTCAAACTTTACTTCAGCGTTGTTATCACGCTTTACTGCCAGGCGGCGTGCTGATTCTTTCTGAAAAACTTGCTTTTGCAGATCAAAAAACACACCACTTGATGCGCCAACAACATGAAACCTTCAAACAAATGCAAGGCTATAGTAAGCTTGAAATCAGCCAAAAACGCCAATCATTAGAAAATGTGTTGGTTCCAGAAACCCTAACTCAACATCAAGACCGATTACATAAGGTCGGCTTTATAGATTCTACTGTTTTTTTTCAAAGCTTTAACTTTATAAGCATGTTGGCACAAAAATTACCCCCGCCACTAGCAATAGCCTCACAAGAACCCAAACCATGAGCCTCTTTATCAATTGGCAACTCGAAAATTTATGCCAACAAACGGCGAATATTCCCGAACTCGCCTCCTGGGCGTCTCAATTTCCCAACGTGTTTAACGCCAAGCTGAATCCACAACATTGTGGTGAATTTAACAGCTGGCAAACGGCTTTGCAGCAACTGCGATTTCTGCACATTAAACAGCTAAATCTTTCTGCAGATGCCATTGAAATCGGTCAATCTACCGATTTAACAGATGCCCAACATCAAGCACTGCCTGTACAGCTCATGGCGTTTCATCCCTGGCGCAAAGGTCCATTTCATCTATTTGGTCATTCCATTGATTGTGAATGGCGCTCGGATTGGAAATGGGCACGCTTAGCGCCCTATCTTCAAACCCTTCAGGATAAAGTGGTATTAGATGTCGGCTGTGGTAATGGTTATTTTGGCTGGCGCATGTTAGGGGAAGGTGCGCGCTTGGTAATCGGCATTGATCCAACCCCTCTTTTTAATTGGCAATGGCAAGTAATGCATCAATGGATTCGTCAAGCCGATCCACAGCAAGATCGTTTATTGGTATTGCCACTGGCCATGGAACAGTTGCCAGAAAAACTACAGGCTTTTGATACCGTCTTCTCGATGGGCGTGTTGTATCACCGACGCTCACCACTCGATCACTTGCTGCAATTAAAACAAGCGTTAAAACCCGGTGGTGAATTGGTTTTAGAAACCTTAGTCATCGATGGCACAGCGGGCATGAGCCTATTGCCGACCAATCGTTATGCACAAATGCGCAACGTCTGGTTTATTCCCACGGTTGCCACACTCGAACAATGGCTAGCCCGCTTGGGCTTTCACCATATCCGCTGCGTGGACATCACCACGACCACCACCAACGAACAACGCAGCACGCAATGGATGCAGTTTGATTCCCTAAAAGATTTTCTAGATCCTAACGATACCAGCAAAACCATTGAAGGCTACCCAGCACCGCAGCGGGCTTTAGTATTAGCGAATAGGGCTTAAATCAAAAAAAATCGCTCGCGTTCAACGCATAATCGCGATCTGGCTAACACTTTTAAGCCGACACACTCACTTTTTCAAGTTGCGCCAAAGTGAACTCTTGCTGCGTCAAAGGGTTAGTTCCTTTTGCAAGCCACCACTTTAATAATGCTTTTAATTCAAAAACACCAGTGGGCTGTATAGAAACGGGGTTATCCAGCTCATCCAGAGAACTTTGCGTAATTGCACACTTATCACTTAGATCAAACACCTGCTTACTGATAGGCAAACCATCAAATACCAACTGTGCAACTTGGGTTAACGCACGATCATCATGTTGATTCAGCGCATTATGGAGTGCTGTCAAATCGCTAACAGAAAGCGCACCGTTTTTAAGCTTATCGACAAAAAGGTTGAATGCAAATTTACGATTTAATTGATCAAGTTTAACCTGCGTTAACTGTGCATTGTGGAATGCTGCAATCGGTAACGGCGATGCATGGGATGCCCCTTGCGCATTAATACGATTTAAGTGACCCGGAACATGAACATCTGGCGCATTTATCGTATTAGATTGTGCAACTCGGCCTGTTAAAGGATTGGCTTGATCACCTGGGACATCATGAAGACTGGATAGACTTAAAGCTTCTGTTAGCGCATCAAGCGTGGTTTGAGGTTGATTGATACGACGGTTGCCAGTGCTGTTGATCTGACCATTTATGTTGATTGTCATGTTGAATGTCCTCGGATGTCATCGGCATAAAAAAATAAATAATACAGATTAATACGAATTGAGTACCTAGAGTAGGTCACACATTCAACAGTAAAATAAAAAAGCAAGCGCCAATAGTCCGCATCATAAAACTGGTTAAAAAAAAACCCGGCTTACGCCGGGTTTTTTTAAGGTAATGGGTTCAGAACAGCAATTACATCATGCCGCCCATACCACCCATTCCACCCATACCGCCGTGATCACCACCACCAGCAGCAGGTTTTTCATCTTCAGGTGCATCGGCAATCATGGCTTCAGTGGTGATCATCAGACCCGCTACAGAAGCAGCATGTTGTAATGCTGAACGGGTTACTTTAGCTGGATCCAAAATACCCATTTCGATCATGTCACCATATTCGCCCGTTGCTGCGTTGTAACCATAGTTACCTTTACCCGCACGCACGTTATTGACAACAACAGCGGCTTCTTCACCACAGTTTTTAACGATCTGGTACATGGGAACTTCCAGTGCACGCATTGCCAAACGAATACCAACATTTTGATCTTCATTAGCGCCTTTGAGATCGCCAACCTGTTGCAGGGCACGAATAAACGCCACGCCGCCACCAGGTACCACGCCTTCTTCAACCGCTGCACGGGTTGCATGCAACGCATCTTCAACACGGGCTTTTTTCTCTTTCATTTCCACTTCAGTAGAAGCGCCCACTTTAATGACGGCTACACCACCGGCCAATTTGGCAACGCGCTCTTGCAGCTTTTCACGATCATAGTCAGAACTCGCATCTTCGACTTGTTTGCGAATTTGGCTAATACGACCTTCGATTTCAGCTTTATTACCATGACCATCAACAATAGTTGTGTTTTCTTTGTCAATCTGTATGCGCTTAGCTTGACCTAAATCTTCTAAAGTTGCCGCATCTAAACTTAAGCCGACTTCTTCAGAAATCACGGTACCACCCGTCAAAATAGCAATGTCTTGCAGCATAGCTTTACGACGATCACCAAAACCAGGTGCTTTTACCGCAGCAACTTTAACGATGCCGCGCATATTGTTAACCACTAAAGTTGCTAAGGCTTCACCTTCGATGTCTTCAGCAATGATCAATAAAGGTTTGCCAGCTTTAGCAACGGCTTCCAATACTGGGAGCAAATCACGTACGCTAGAAATCTTTTTATCAACCAACAAGATATAGGCACCTTCCAGCTCAACACTCATGGTGTCTTGCTTGTTGATGAAATAAGGCGACAAGTAACCACGATCGAACTGCATACCTTCGACCACTTCCAGCTCATTGTCCAAACCACTGCCTTCTTCAACCGTGATCACGCCTTCTTTACCGACTTTCGACATAGCGCTTGCGATGATTTTACCGATATCAGAATCGCTGTTAGCCGAAATGGTACCGACTTGGGTAATGGCTTTGTCATCGGCACAAGGCGTCGACATTTTTTTAATCTGTGCCACTACTGCAATAACGGCTTTATCAATACCGCGTTTTAAATCCATTGGATTCATGCCAGCAGCAACCGCTTTCAGACCTTCAGTCAGAATCGCTTGCGCCAATACGGTTGCTGTGGTGGTGCCATCACCAGCCACATCTGAAGTTTGCGACGCGACTTCTTTAACCATCTGTGCGCCCATGTTTTCGAACTTGTCTTGCAGGGTTATTTCTTTGGCAACGGATACGCCATCTTTTGTTATGGTCGGTGCACCAAATGACTTCTCTAAAACCACATTACGGCCTTTAGGGCCCAAAGTGACTTTGACTGCGTTAGCAAGAATGTTGACGCCATTAACCATACGTTTGCGTGCGTCGTCGCCGAATTTCACTTCTTTAGCAGACATAACTGTTTACCTTTAAATGAGTGTTAATGATAAATACCGTTAATTTAATTTCTAAACCGAATTAACCTTCGATCACACCGTAAATATCGCTTTCGGACAGAATCAATAACTCTTCGCCATCCAGCTTAACGTTGTTGCCGCCATACTGACCGAAAATCACGGTGTCACCAATTTTGACGTCTAACGAGCGCACATCACCGTTATCCATAATGCGGCCTAAACCCACGGCAATGACTTTGCCACGCGCCGGTTTTTCTGCTGCAGAGCCTGGCAATACAATGCCGCCGGCGCTTTTGGTTTCTTCTTCTTCGCGACGAACAACGACACGATCATGAAGTGGACGAATTTTTTTACTCATTGCTAGCGTCTCCTATTAAGTTTGGTACTATTAAAAAATCATTCAAATCGTCAAGTTAATGCTATTAATTAACCGGGCCATTTGGCTTGTTGAGGGATATGGGGTAGCCTGTGCTTCTTTTCAAGGTATTGCCTAGAACTTTTTTACCGTAAATTTTTCACCGCAACTTTTTAGTTAATGAGCCACCTCTTACCGAGTAAATTATGACCTCAAGTTATCCAGCTGCTCGTCCCGCTATCTGGCGCAGTCTGCTACAACCGCAAATGATTACTTGCGCAATCATGGGTTTTGCTTCTGGCCTTCCCCTGTATGTTTTGATACAACTCTTGCCATTATGGTTACGCAGCGAAGGTATTGATTTAAGCAGCATTGGTTTATTTGCGCTGATTGGCTTTCCTTATACTTGGAAATTCATGTGGTCACCGCTGATGGATCGCTATCCACTGCCGTTTTTAGGCAAACGCCGTGGCTGGATGCTGATATCACAGCTGTCATTATTAATAGCAATTATGGCGCTGGGCATGTTTGAACCCAAACAAAGTTTATCGCCAATTGTATTACTGACCATCTGGATCGCCTTTAGCAGCGCCACGCAAGATATTGTGCTCGATGCGCTGCGCCGCGAAGTGTTGCAAGACCAACAGCTGGGGATTGGTAATGCGATTTTCGTGAACACCTATCGCATTGCCAGCCTGATACCCGCTTCATTGGCACCGATTCTGGCTGACCATTTGCCTTGGAGCTGGGTGTTTTGCATCGTGGGATTATTTATGTTGGTGGGCGTTCTACTAACACTTAACACCAAAGAGCCCATACATGCTTCCGCCGCCTCCCTCAGCTTTCAACAAACTTTTGTCGAACCTTTTAAAGAATTTTTACACCGCTTTGGCCTACACCAAGCCCTGTTAATCTGCGGCTTTATGTTGCTGTACAAACTCGGGGATAGCATGGCCACTGCATTGTCCACCCCGTTTTATTTAGATATGGGATTTACCAAAACTCAGATCGGTGCGGTTGCCAAACATGCCGCACTATGGCCAGCGGTTATTGGTGGATTACTCGGTGGGCTGTTGATGATTCGTATTGGCATCAATCGCGGCCTGTGGATTTTTGGTGGCGTGCAGATGTTCGCTATTCTGGGTTTTTATTGGTTATCCATCAGCGAGGCCAACTTGTGGCAACTTGCTTTAGTGATTGCCTTTGAATATTTGGGCGTGGGTTTAGGTACTGCCGCTTTTACCGCTTTTATTGCACGCGTCAGTTCAAAAACCTTTGCCGCCACGCAACTGGCTTTACTAACGGCGCTCACTGCCGTTCCGCGCACGTTTCTCAATGCCTCTGCCGGTTATTTAATTGAATGGTTAACCTATCCCACTTTCTTTTTACTCTGCACCGCGCTGGCGATTCCCGGCATGTTGCTGCTGTTTAAAATTGCGCCTTGGAACGACGATCATAATCTTGCGGCCGCAACGTCGCCATCCGCTGACAAGCACTAAACACGGCGCATAAACTCTGTCATACATCCAGAAAGTAACGCCGCCTTATAAATCGACTGGTACTCCATCGCCAGATCGGCATTATCTTTTATAAGCAGATAAAGATAGACTTGCGCCTTACTCTTTATACAGACGCCATCTACATCATTTTATGAAAGCCCTGGTCATTCTTCATTGCGCTCTACCGATTCCACAGCAGAAGTTATTTGATTATCTTCCACCGAACGGCGTTGATCCCAACCAACTGCAACCTGGTGTACGCCTAAAGTTACCTGTGGGCAGCAAGCGTGTGGTGATTGGGTTTCTGATTCGCATCAGTGAACATAGCGAATGGCCTGCAAAACAATTAAAACATGCACTGCAGGTATTGGATCATACTCCCTTATGGCAACCGGCTTTATGGCAAACTTTGTTATGGGCCAGTCAGTATTATCATCATCCATTAGGTGATGTGCTCAATAGCGCGCTTCCACTCAAACTCCGCAAAGGCAATGATGAACCATTAAACACGCCCGGTTTTCGCGCCACCCCATTAGGCTTTAGTTGCGACCTGCAACTATTATCGCGCAGCGCTCGCCAACAAAATGCCTTAAAGCTACTCAAAGAGCATTCTCTTGGATTGACCCTAGCCTTTTTAAAAAGCGCGGGATTTGACACATCAGTACTGCGCTCCTTGCAACAAAAAGCATTGATCGACAGTATTGCTATACCACGTTTTAACAACTCAGATACCTCGGACGATTGCTTACCTCAGCAAACCCTGCGCGAAGCCCGCCTCAGTTTAAGCAGCCAACAAGCCAACGCTTGCAGTAAAATTCTCACTGCACGAAATCAATTTCAGTGTTTTTGCTTAGACGGCATTACCGGCTCTGGCAAAACAGAAGTGTATTTGCAATTGATCGAAGCCTTGCAAACAGATCACCTGCAAACCTTAGTGCTGGTACCGGAAATAACCTTAACACCCCAAACCATTCGCCGCTTTAAAGCACGCTTTCGCTTCCCCATCGCCTTATATCATTCTGAGCTCAGCGATAACGAAAAAGCAGACACCTGGACACAGGCCAAACTGGGCCATGCGCGCGTGATTATCGGTACACGCTCCAGTGTTTTTTTACCGCTTAAAAAGCCCGGCCTGATTATTATTGATGAAGAACACGACAACGCATTTAAACAGCAGGATGGTTTTTTATATTCCGCACGAGATCTGGCGTTAATGCGTGCGCACAAAGAAAAAATTCCAATCATTCTCGGCAGCGCTACGCCGTCACTGGAAACTTTGTACAACTGTCAGCAGGGTAAGTATACCCACTTGATTCTTGATCAACGCGCCGGCGGTAGTCAGCAATCACGGTATAAGGTGATCGATACGCGCAATCAAAAGTTAACATTTGGTTTAAGCGATCAGGTCATCAGCAAAATTCACACGACCCTTGCCGCCAAGCAGCAGGTGATGGTGTTTCTGAATCGTCGCGGTTATGCGCCGATTCTGATGTGTCACCACTGCGGTTTTCATTTGCCCTGCCCGCATTGTGACGCCAAACTCACCGTACACAAAAAACAACAGCAATTGCGGTGTCATCATTGCGGTTATCAAGAACCCCTACCCCATCTATGCCCAAAATGTCAGCATGACGATTTGCAATATATGGGACAAGGCACGGAAAAACTCGACGGCCATTTGCAAGACTTATTTCCCTGCTTTGACGTACTGCGTTTTGATCGCGATGTATTGCGCAACAAGCACCAGCTCGAACAACAATTGACGCGCATTGACCAAGGATTGCCCCTACTGTTAGTCGGCACCCAAATGTTATCGAAGGGGCATCATTTTCCTAAAGTCACCTTGGTGGTGATTGTCGATGCCGATGCGGGTTTATTTTCGCTGGATTTCCGGGCCAGCGAACATTTAGCACAACTCATCACCCAAGTGGGCGGCCGTGCGGGTCGCGCTGATTTACCCGGTGAAGTGTGGCTACAAAGTCGGCAACCCCAGCATCCCGTATTAATCACCCTGCTGCAAAAAGGCTATCCGGCTTTTGCGCAACTAACCTTGCAAGAACGGCAGGGCGCCAGCTTGCCACCCTATAGTTATCTGGCGTTATTACGTGCCGAAGCCATACAAGATCAACCTGTACTGGAATTTTTAACCCAGTCGATGACCCATGCGAACAAGCTCCAACAGCAGTTATTTCCGGATGTCCCATTTTGCGTTAGCGTGCAAGGCCCTGTGCCCGCGCCAATGGCGAGGCGTGCTGGCTACAAACGTTTTCAAGTGTTATTCCAAGCGCAACACCGCATAGCACTGCACAAGTTACTGGATAAGCTCACACCGCATTTAGAGAATGATTCACGCAACCGGCGATTGCGCTGGTCGTTGGATGTCGATCCGATTGAGCTTTATTAACAGGTAAGGCACCACCTGGTGCGCCTAACCTACAACGTCGATACTTTGCGTTCGAAAATGAACTTCACTCACAACGAACGATAACCTCTACGTTCAGCTCGCAATCGTCGAATTAATGGAATTAATTTTTCTTTGAGTTTTTTCCGGCCTTTAATCGCACGAATGCGAATTTCCGGCTGATCGGCATCATGGGTCGTAATCACCAAATCACCACGCCCAACTAAAGCCAACCAACCTGCGGGTGGTAAGAGCACATCCAATACATCACTCAGCTCACAATAATTTTCTTTACGAAAAATTTCGGTAAAACCGCGCGATTCGGTGATCTTGTTGCAGCTGATGCTGGTTTTTTGCAACTTCAAAAGCAAGACATGAAAACACATGCTGCCAATTGCAATAGCCAGCATCAACAGCGAACTTAACGTAATCAACTGTTGATAATCAGCATAACGCTGGCGATAACCCAAGCCATAAAAAGCCACCAGCACAATGATCGCCAACAGCGCAACTGAACCCCACCAGATAAATTTGCCCAGATTTAACCATTGCGATGGGGTGCCTTCCCAAACAATCGTTTCATCGGTGAAAGATAATAAAATGTCCTCATCAGTAACTTCTGGTAAAACATAAAAGCTTTTAGCACGCATCACGATTCTCTCACACGAGATGAGTTTGCAAAAAAATTTGGATACTACTTGCGACTAAATCGGCTGAAGTCTCTAAATGCAAATGATGCCCGCCGGGGAAACTCACTTGTTGTACTTGAGGCAGTGCCGCTAGACGTGACTGTATATTAAAGTGTTGCGCCAGCAAACCCTGCTCGGCAGCAATTAATAAAAATGGACAGGTGATTTGTTGAAATATCGTCAGCACGTCAGTTTCACTGAGTTTAAACAAGGTGGGTAAGCGCAAACGCGGATCGGTCCGCCAAATAAAACCGCCAGGGACTGGCTTTAAATTACGCGCGCATAAAATGCTAGCCGCTGCTTCGCTGATGCTGAAACCGCCGCGTAACCGGGCTTGCACCGCCTCTGCCAAATCAGCATACACAGTACGCGGTTTTTGTTGTTGCAAATACTTGGCTGTGGCCACTTTGCGTAAAGAATTGATGATATTCAGATTATTAGCCACCAGCGGACCAAAGGTATCAATACTGATGCAAGCGCTAAAACGCTCGGGGAATAAACCGGCTAGCAAGGTTAGTAAACTACCGCCCATTGAATGACCTAAACCGATCACTTTCGACAGTTGTAGTGCTTCTAGAACACCGAGCAGATCAATCACCATATCCAAATAATGATAATAGTCGGCAGCATGTCGAGCATCACTATAACCATGACCCAAGAGATCAATCGCAATGACATAGTAATGCTTGGCTAAACTAGGGGCGATCACATCAAAGCTTGCCGCATTATCTAACCAACCGTGGACGGCCAGAATCGCGGGATAGTCGGGATTTCCCCAACAACGCAGGGCATAATGAAGATCGTTAATTTCGAGCTGGCGCTCACTGGCAAGCAAGTTTGCACTCACAACCAACGATTTAATCCGTATTCACTTTTCAGAAAATTTTGCGTGCCTGCGGGTCCAGATAAATCTAACCAAATGGGACCTTGATTGGACTCACTTGATAATTTCATCCGCAAAAAAGGCTGACACAAACGCTCTATTTGCAACCAATCACACACCATCATCAGATTGGCAGGTTCAGGTCCAAAACGCAGACTGTAACCTGCATCGATCACTTTGACTTGTTTAATTTCATCGAGCAGCAAGGGTAACTGCTCGATGCGTTTTTCTTGGGCTTGCTCGATCGTCAGCACGCGATGCGAGTCAATTTTTTTAAGGGGCACGCGAGGTTCTCCTTAACTTTTTATTTCACTAATTTATTTCACTAATTTCATTTCGTGAGTTCTAACAGCAAATTATTAATCCGGGTCACATAACTGGAAGGATCGGTTAACTGTGAACCTTCTGATAATACCGCTTGATCAAACAAAATGAATGCTAGATTTTCAAAACGATCGTCTTGAATTTCTTGGCTGAGTTTTTCAATCAACGGATGCTGCGGATTGATTTCCAGCGTCGGTTTGGAAGCTGGCATGGATTGCCCGGCAGCTTGCATAATCTGCCGCATTTGTGCACCCATATCATAAGCACCCAACACCAAACAGCAAGGTGAATCGGTTAAACGCGTGGTGATTTTGACATCACTGACTTTATCACTGAGCACTTTTTTCAAGCGTTCAATCACATCTTTAGACGATTCCTGCAGCGCTTCTTTGGTTTTTTTATCCGCTTCATCTTCAAGCTCACCTAAATCCAAATCACCTTTGGCAATATTTTGCATATGCTTGCCTTGGTATTCAGTCAGATAGCCCGTCATCCATTCATCAATACGTTCACCCAACAACAGAACTTCAATGCCTTTTTTCTTAAATACTTCTAAGTGCGGGCTATTTTTAGCCGCTTGATAACCTTCGGCAGACACATAATAAATGTGTTTTTGTTGCGGTTTCATACGAGCAACATAATCATCCAAACTGACATTGTATTGATCTGCCGATTGCGTAGACGCAAACCGTAGCAAGCCAGCCACTTTTTCACGATTACTGTAATCTTCCGCTGGGCCTTCTTTTAAGGCCGCACCAAACTCTTTCCAGAAAATTTGATATTTTTCAGGCTCATTTTTAGCAAGCTTACTGAGCATATCCAAAATACGTTTTACCAGTGCGGTTTTAATCGTTTCAACTTGTTTATTGTTTTGCAACAACTCACGCGAAACGTTTAAAGGTAGATCTTTAGCATCCAGCACACCTTTAATAAAACGCAAGTACAGCGGTAAAAACTGTTCCGCATCATCCATAATAAATACGCGTTGCACATAAAGCTTTAAACCGCGTGGCTTTTCACGATTATACATATCAAACGGTGCACGCTTAGGGATGTATAACAAACTGGTATATTCCTGCGTACCTTCAACCTTGTTATGGCTCCAGCTCAGCGCATCTTCGTAATCATGACTGATGTGTTTGTAGAAGGATTGATAATCGTCGTCACTGATGTCGTTACGCGGCAAGGTCCATAAAGCAGTTGCCTTGTTTACAACTTCCGTTTCTGGCTTAGCATCCACAGCTTTGGACTTTTTAGCTTTCTTATCTTTTTTGGCCTTCTTGGCTGCCTTATCACTGCTCTCGGTTTTATCACTGCCCTCGGCAGACACGATATCGTCTTCTAACTCTTCATCGTCTTCCATTTCCGCGTAAGCAGCATCTTTATCCATCACCACGGGGAATGCGATATGATCTGAGTATTTGCGAATGATGCTACGTAAACGCCAGCCATCGGCAAACTCTTTATCTTCATCACGCAGGTGCATCACAATGCGGGTACCACGCTGCGGCAGGTCGCAGGCTTCGATATTAAATGTACCTTCCGCTGCTGACTCCCAATGCACGCCTTGACTCGCCGGCAATCCAGCCTTACGGGTAAAGACTTCAACACGATCGGCCACCACAAATGCCGAATAAAAACCTACGCCGAACTGACCAATCATATTAGCGTCTTGTTTTTGATCTCCTGTTAAGGATTGCAAAAACTGCGCGGTACCGGATTTGGCGATGGTACCCAAGTTATCAACCACCTCTTCGCGAGTCATGCCGATACCTTGGTCAATAATACTGATGGTTTGCTTGTCTTTATCAAATTCAATACGAATATTCAGCTCGGTTTGACCTTCCCACAGCTGTTGATTATCCAGCGCAGAAAAACGCAGCTTGTCACTGGCGTCTGATGCATTCGAAATTAATTCACGCAAGAAAATTTCTTTATTGCTATACAAAGCATGAATCATCAATTGCAAAAGTTGTTTAACTTCCGCCTGGAAGGGTTTCGTTTCTTTAATAGCTTCCGCCATGAGTGCACCTATTCAATTGAGACAAGGGAAAAAATTCGATTACTTAAACTCCGGAAGGATATGGGGATTGGCATAAAAAAAACAAGAGGGGGTGGGCAAGTAGGATGGAAAACTTAAATTGTCCGCGCTGACGCGACTGCGCCAGGAAAGTGCCCACTTTTTATAAAATCGTTCGATTAAATGCGAGGATGCAACCTAGTCCTTAAAGCTGGTGCTACGGGTACCAGATACACAGGTACAGAGGATCGTTGCAACACTTTACTGGCTGTCGCGCCTAAAAATCCACCTTGATCAACATCATGGCCATGGCTGCCCATAACAATCACATCCACGCATTCATCAATGGCGGTTTGTAAAATGACATCCGCAGGCTGGCCACGCAATACTTTGATATCCCGAATGCGTGAAGCATTGAGGTGTAGATCAATAAATTCGTCTTCGAAACCATTACGCACTTGCTGGCAAATGGCGTCCATGACCGCAGCCAAACCATAATGACGAAGGTCGTCAATAATATCAGCTGGCATATAAGTTTCAAGGACCGCATCGGCAAACACACCCAATGGTTCTACCGCATGCACCGTGACGACTTCAGCTTGATACTGTTCGGACAATTCCATGACATGTTTAAGGAGCAAGCTGCTGTATAAACCCAAATCTGTTGGGTACAAAATTGTACGTATCATTAAATAGAGCACACCCACTACTGCATGCCACACATTCATCATGAACGCATCAACATAATCGGGTTGCGCTACCACATCCTATGGCGGCAGTGTATTAACAAGTAACTAGTGTTAAAACGCAATCATTTAAGTTTCATAATACAAACTTAAATGATTAAAACTTCAGCCTCTTTAAAAGAATAGCAGGTACGCGTTTTCAGCCAAAAATTAACCGCCATTTTTATAATAAATTTTGTTACGCCGATTTTTCATTAATCACACCATGTGGCACATGCGCAGTAGCGACATGTTCACTGGCTTTTTCGCAGTGGCTGCGTTGATCATCAAAAAATATATCAGCACCAAACGCTTTTAAAAACTCTGCCTTCGTAAGCCCGCCTAAAAATAAAGATTCATCAATCCGAATATTCCACGAACGCAAGGTACGCACCACGCGCTCATGCGCTGGTGCCGAACGCGCAGTGACCAGTGCGGTGCGAATAGGGCTTTGTGTTTCGGGAAATTCAGATTGAATGTTATTTAGCGCTGATAAAAAGCTTTTAAAGGGCCCGCCTAACATAGGCTCATGCGCCTTGGCTTTTTCGATTTCTGCAAATTTACTTAACCCTTGACTTTGATAGGTACGTTCGGATTCATCCGAAAATAAAACCGCATCGCCATCAAAAGCAATCCTGACGATATTATCATCAGCCTGCGTGGCTTTGGACGGCAAAATGGTGGCGGCTGCCATGCCCATTTGTAACGCCAGCTCAACATCTTCACGATTAATCGATAAAAATAAATGGCCACCAAATGCGGGTACATATTTATACGGATTAACGCCACCCGTAAACGCAGCGCGCGTAATCGGCAAGCCATAATGTTGAATGGAATTAAATACGCGCAGACCTGTATCTGAACTATTACGCGATAATAAAATTACTTCTACCCGATGCAGCGTTTGAGATGACGATTGAGGCTGTTGATTATTGATGTGTTGATTTAAGCGCAATAGTTTTTCAACCAAGGCAAACGCACCACCTTTCGCCAGCACTTTATCTTCATGCTCAATTTGATATTGGCGATAGGCATCCAATCCTTGCGTTTCAAATACCTGATGACTTTCATCCAAATCAAATAACGCCCGTGATGAAATCGCCACCACCAGCTTGGCCGCTAATCCGTTACCCATAACAGCTCCTGGGTTTGCGCAACATAATTCCAAACTTGCCAACACGATGCATCAGCGATCCCGACAAAGTATAACCCCAGTTTGATCGGCAAACCTTGGTTAACAAAAGCTTGCGCATAACCGCATAATTGCTGTTGGTACTGCAACAGCTGTTCACTATCGATGGCTAACGCTTGCTGTCGAAATTTATAATCAATGATCCAGCGCACACCCTCGGTTATAAACGTATGATCGACGCGCAACCAGCCTTGGGCCGTCAGCACCGGATATTCTCGCCCTGAATGTGGATGCGGTTGACTTAACCAGTTAGCCACTGGATCAACACTCATGTGCTGCAAGGCTTGCTGCAAACGGGCAACCGACGCTTCAATCTCATCAACCACAACCCCATAGCTGCACAAACGCAGCGCCAAGTGTTGCGCAAAATTCGGCGCTTGCACGAGTACAGATAAAGGTTGTGGCGCTGCCAAACATTCATGCACCACGCTGCCCATGGCGGTTATTAATGTTGCCGCCGCTAAGTTCGACAAGGGTTGCTCGGGTACTGGCGATAGCCCTGCGGCGATAGGATCAGCAGGAATGACTGGATTGATAGGTAAGCAGGCGGGCAAATCCGATAACGCGATGCGTTGCATCTGCGATAGTGCTTCATGCGACGTTTCCACCGCCGAATTGATCGCCGGTTGCCACGTCGTTAATGCTTGCTGCCAACTGAGGCTCACTGTGGCCAGCGCTGCTAAAAAACTACCTGATGTTGGTGTGCGAGCGGACGGCAACTGCGCATCTTCTGCTGCCGGCACGGTCGCAAATAATTGCAAATGATCACGGGCCCGCGTGGCTGCAACGTAAAACAATCGCAAACATTCATGTTCGGCTTTTTGTTGTTGTTGACGGCGCAAGCAATCGTACAAGCTTGACTGCAGTTGCTGATCACGCGGCGGCAAGGTCGCCAACAATAATCCTTCTGTCTCATCCGCCGAGGCGTGTGTCGCTGACCAGGTTAACAACGCCGGTTCGTCCGGACGACCGATTTTTTCCAGATGCGGAATAAATACCCAGTCAAATTCTAAGCCTTTAGCTTTATGAATGGTCATCACCTGCACGGCACGCGGATTCGTTTGTGTGCTAAGGGCATATAACTGCTGCACACGCGCCAATAAATCCGTCGGCGAAACTAATTGATCATTCATCTCTAACCGGTCAAGCAGCTGCAAAAAATCATGCGTATCGATACGCTGTTCAACGCCATAACAAGATTCGGCCTGCAAGTTTTGCCATAACATCAGCACCCGTGTGCTCACCGGCAATTGTCGAAGCTGCTGCACGGCATGCCAGTGATGTAGCAAGTGCGTAGAACGCGTCAATGCATCGGTGCTGATTTTTAAGCTCGCAAGTTCAGCATCACGAACACTGGGCAAACGCGACAAGTTCGTCAGCCCTAAACGTAACGCCAACACATCCTGCAAACTCACACCACACCAAGGTGCTCGCAATATGCTCGCCCAAGCCAACGCCTGTTCGGGAAATAACAAGGTTAACGTCAACGATAATAAGTCTTGCAACAAAGGCTGACGCTGCAAGCTTTGCATATCGACCGCCTGCACAGGAACCCGCAAACGATTCAACCCTTGCAAAATGCCTTGCGCATGACGACGTTGACGCACCAACAACGCAATCGAGGCATGCGGATTTTGCTGATAACAAGCGCAAACCGCTTGCACTACAGCAGCGGTTTGCGTATCGGTATCGGCGAACAAGTGCAACTGCACCCCAGGATCAGCATAATCACTGTGCGCACGCACGGCTTGTGATTGGGCATAACTCACCGCACCAGACCAACCATCATCCTGCGGTGGAAACATCACCTTAAAATGCGTATTGATCCAATCAATTACCTTTTCATGTGAGCGAAAATTGCGGGTTAAGCACAAGTAGGTCAGCGACACCTGCCCCAAGCCCTGCTGTTTGGCTTGTAAAAACAAACCTACATCCGCCTGACGAAAACGATAAATCGATTGCATCGGATCACCGACCAAAAACAAGGTACGACCATCACCAGAACACCAATCGGCTGTTAAACTTTTTAACAGTTCAAATTGCGATACCGACGTATCTTGAAATTCATCCACTAAAATATGACGCAGCTGCTGATCCAATCGAAATGCGATATCGCTGTCATCCGTTTGCTGCAACGCGCGTAACGCGCCTAAACTGATTTCACTAAAATCAACTCGGTATTGGCGCTGAAATAATAATTTTAATTCTGCAACCGCATACGGCAACATACCCAGTAATTGCGTTATACGCTGCCATTGTTGTGCGCTATAAAACAAAGGTGGTAATTCACGAACCTGCTGTACAATCAGTAATAAATCGTCCCGTTCGGCAAGTACCACTAACAAGGCTTGCAAGCGCTGCTTCATCTGCTGGAATAATAATTTTTCTTGCGGATTTTTACTGTCTTTTTCGCTGGGAAAACCTAGGTTTTTGGTAATGCCTTTCGGCTTACGCCATTGACCTTCTTGAGTGGTCAGTAAAATACTCAACGCCACCCAGACATCGCGCTCCTGCGCAGTGCCCTGAAGTTTTGTCGTTATCGGCTGAGCTTGTAATAGCGCAACCAGATCAGCATCACCAGGCGTTAAGATGGCAGGCGGTGGCGTTAAATGGCTTTGCGCAAAATACAACAACGATAACCAATCACTACACTCCGAAATTTTTTTTATGCAGGCACATAAAGCCTGTAAGCGCTGTGCGCCCCACACTTGCAAAGAGGTTTGTAGTGTTTGTTGCAAAGCATCCAAATCATATAAGTGTGGCAATAATTGCGGTAACCACTGCTCTCGACTGTTTAAAAAGTTCGCCAGTAAATTCACCCATTGCTGCAACTGATTATCGAGTTGCAGCAAACCTTCGACCACTTGCGTTTCCTGCTGATGCGCAAAACTCTCAATGGCGTTAAGCGCCGCCTGCTGATACAGATCGGTTAATTGCTCCCCCACTTCCTGACCACTACCCAGCGCCGACAAAATGGGTAATTGATGATTGATACTGGCACATAAACCATCAATGGTTTGCAAACGCAGGCGCGAGGGATTTTGCAGCAATTGCCAATTTAAAACGTGATCACGAGCAAGCACGCGCTGCGACAATAACCAATTGCTGCGCTGCGGTTCACGCTCAGGCTCAGGCAAGCTCGCCGCTTGCTGCAACGAGCGCATCACCCGCTCACGCATTTCAGCCGCCGCTTTTTTGGTAAAGGTAATCGCGAGGATTTGTTCGGGGCGTTCAACTGCTTCAGCCAACAACACCAAAATACGCTGCGTTAATAGCTCAGTTTTACCCGACCCTGCCGGCGCTTGCACAATAAAACTACTACCAGGATCAAGCGCCGCCTGCCGGGCCGCTGCATCGGTGTTCATGGGGGTTATGCAATCCTAAAATATCGTCAGCGTAACAGATAAAAACCGGGTTCAACCACTCAAATTATGGATTTGCAAAACTCACAACGATCTTATATCTAACCAACGATCATCACCTGATTTTACTTGGCCATTTATCTATTTTTTAGCTCGATCTAACAATAATCCGGCAACATAAAAACTGACGCTGGCAGCAGTTGTCAATACAACTGCTTTACCCAGTTGCAGAGCCAACATTTTAGTGACTTCTCTCAAACTTACATCAGGTAACTGATCATATGGCACTAAAGCAGTATCAACATCAGAGCTGAGCTTACCTGTACATCTAGAGTTAGCTACAATTCCATCCAATCTTTTATCGAAAGCATCATAGTACTTCGAAACCTGGTTACAAATCTTGACCTCACTAAAAGTCACTTTTTTTGATGCTGTCGCCGTTGGTAATCTTGCGTCTTCTAGAAGACTCCGATTTTTTGGTCGTAATACCGAACTAAAATTGCCTTTAGAACTAAAGACAACAGAGTTTGGGCTAATGTCGTCTCCGCCGTTTTGATAAGTCTGCGACACGTATTTTGAAGGTCTTAATATACCGGCACGAATTCCGGCCCCAGCAGAAGCTGAATGCATGTTTCCTCTCCACGTTATCCCACATAAGCGCTTAAGGTGATGTTGTGCTGTGCGGTCTTGAGTATTTTTTATCGACCGTCACAACCCGCTGCAACATACCTGAGAGCATTCAATTAAAACAGCGATTTGTTAAAAAATACCCTTTTCTTAGCAGCAAAATCTGCAATCACAATCTACAGTGTTTACACGATAGATCAATTCTCATACAAATACTTGCATCTATAGCCATTTACCACTTATCAATGACCACTTGTTTGAGGAAATAAAGCATGCATAAACTGACTCCAACACCCATAACAGCCGCACTTTTATCTGTATTTTTAACAGCTTGCGGTGGTGGCGGTGACAGCACCAGTAGCACAACGTCAACCAACAGCGGTTCAGCAACTGCGCTTTCCACACCCGAACAAGTTGATGTGGTCAGCGCCAATACCACCGAAATCACCGCAGCACTGCGCTCTAGCCTGCGATCTGCGCTCAACGCTCGCAATTTTGACAGCGCCGGCACTGACTACACCACAGATAAACAACACGCCCATGTTTGGCATCCGGCCTTAGAACCCGTAGAGAGTGTTAACAACATTCTGTGTTTTATCGGTCAGTTGAAAGCCGACGAAATGTTAAACCAAGGTGATTATGTCGCATTGATTGACAAGGATCGTTGCGACAAAGGTAGCGGGGGCCAAAGCTCTAGTGGCGATCAATCATCCGGAGCAGATCAGGCCACCAGCTTCGTGACTGCGATTGCCAATGCATCACGCGCCAATAATACCAGCCCAATGATTGTGAACATGTGGGTTCCGGAAATGACCATGGGTGATGAAGACGGCAACACAGCTATGATTAAAGCCCACATTATCGTCACCGAAGCACCAACCAGCTCCAATCCTTATGGCCAATTCCATATTTCTTTTGGCATGTTTAACGACGAGGCCGTTGCCATCGATCAAGGTGAGCTGGTTAGCAGCGTCAATGCTGACGGCAAATCTCAAATTACGTTAATCGATAGCATGACCGAGGTATTAGACGAAATCGAAGGCATTGACAGCGTCACCGTTACTTTCAAACAACGCGCCAGCATTGTTGCTGAAGGTGATGGCAGCCAGGGCGTCGCCGTAACTCAACAAACCATTACTGGCTTAGAGGATATTGATTTACCAGAAGAAATGGATAATCAATTTAACAGCTATGGCTATGCCATCACCTACAATAGCGATCATGTCAAAATCAGCAAGGGCGATAGCTTTGCCAATTTAACGGAAGGCAGCAGTCAAACCTGCTTAAACCGGAATGACTTTAACGAAGCCGTGTGGCGCTATAACCTTTACGATAAAAACAGCGGTGAACGTGTTGAGCTCAATTCTGGTTTTCCGTTCCGTTACGAAACCAATCGCGACAGCGGTGTCTTTGACGGTCGGGGTCATGTCGGCTATTGGGGCGTTTGGGCTGAACGCAATGCAACATTAGAAAATGGCCAAACCATTAAAAAAGAATCCTTTGGCGATCACTCAGCCAACGGTGAAGAATATACAGTGGTTACTGCACCCGGTAAGCTAGTCAAACAAACGGTCACTGCACTGGCCGTCACCGAACTGGATGGCATTGATTTTAATTACTATGACAACTCACTAGGCGAAACAGATTACAATCAATGGGTCGTGAATTATGTCAGTGATGGTAGCGATGGCGCTGGTTTCTATAAAATTGCCGGCATGACTTACGGCGGTGAAAACTCCCCACCGCAACAAACCGCTATAGAAACACCCATCAAACTCACGCTATCGGACGATTTTGATGCCCTACACATGTGGTCGCAGCAATTGGGCGGTGCGGTGACTTGGCACAATGGCGCTGAAAACATCACTTATTTTGCAGAAGAATTTGTCGATGGTGATGAAACCGGCTTGGAAGAGTTGTTCGCCGGTGGCTTGCCTACAGCGACCTTGTTTTGCTACGACAACTGTCCTAAAGGTACTTTGGAGCTCAGCGACCTGAGCAGCTACGACAGTCCTTTTGATAGTCCGTTGCGGAATGCCATGGGCGGCGCGGTAACGCCAATTCAATATACTTTTTCACGCACAGGTGATAACGCCTTTACACTTGTGAAAACTTCAGGAGATGAACCGATTGTTTTAGCAACCGGCATCACCAGCGAACAACTACAGCAAACCATGCACAGCTGGGGATTACGCAGCGGCAACATGGTTACCACACCGTTGGAAGATCCACGGGATATTTATAATCTGCCCGAAAACAGTGTGGTTTATCGTTGGGAAACTGGATTGGAAGCGTGGAATCACATGACCATTCTCAAACAAGGTGATACGGCTATCACCTTCGATAAACCTTTAGAGCTGCGTTATGTGCATACGGAAGAAAATGATCGTAGCAGCAATTCAATGGTTGCAAGTCGCTTTGCAGGCCAAACCTTCTTGTTGAACTATGGTGGCCCCGGCCAACTGTGGGGTATTCCATCGCGTGCCGTTGGTGCCGAAGGTGAAAACATTAGCGGCGAACATTTCCGCTATTACCCTGCTTTCAACCTGGCCGATGGTGTTCTACTCGGTGCCAACAATCAATACGTGGTAAAAGCCATTGATATTGAGCAAAAAATGGTGCGTGATCTCGGTGCTTGTAAAAGCTTGAACTTTGATGGCTTGATAGAACCACCCACTGCCGTCTCTAGTAGCTATGACGTGAGTATTGGCGACGTTCCTGATGTTGCTGATGAAGCGCCAGCAGTAATTGATGGCATCGTTCAATAAAATAGCATCTTAAAGCAGCTAGCTTATCCACCCAAAATAGGGCCTGAAAAGGCCCTATTTTTTGCCTGTGATTTAGGTAACACCCTCAAAAAAATGATCGATATATAACCATTTTTTTCATGACAACGGAGTAGCCGAGTCTATAGTAAATAGTAACCCTCTGTCAGAGTTGCCTGAATCTGCGTAAGGATGAGTAGCATTATGTATATGAAAGCATCCCTTAAAGCGCTTCTTTTTTGCAGTCTAGCGTTCACTACACTCACCATTATACCACTAGCCATTGCAGGCACTTTCGACTTACCAACCGAATCACAACCCGGCAAAACGCAATCAAATCCAGCGCGATGGCAAGACCTCAATTTTAAGAACGAAACTAGTCGTTGGCATTGGTCACCCAGCTTGTACTTAAGCCAAGCCCGTAGCGATTTTAATTGGAGTATTGCCAGCAATGGCAAAGGCAATGCGACACCTAATATTTTATCCGAGCTCACCTACCGTAATCTGCAGAGCACGCATTGGAACATCGACAACATTTTCACCTATAACATCAATAGCAACTGGACCTGGACCAATCAATTAAAGCTCGCCACCGGTGTCATTGATTCGGGACAAATACAAGATTCCGATTACGACAGTGATAATCGCAACGATGAATACTCCCGCAGTTATTCTTATCCAAAAGGTTCAGTATTACGGGATATGAGCATAGCCAGTGGATTCCGAAAACAAATTAATCATCAATGGCAAGGCACAGGCTTAATCGGCGTATCACAACATCAACAAACCTTTTCTAAAAATGATGGAGAGCAGGTCTTAGCTACGCACAATAGAACCCCCAGTGTTGGCAAATTTGGAGGTTTAGATAGTGCTTATGCTGCCGATTGGCAGAGCATCTGGCTAGGCCTAGGTGCCCACTGGCAATGGCAAAGCCATCAACTCTCTTGGCAGCTGGAACAACATCTCAGCAACTATTATGCAGAAGCCAATTGGAATCTTCGCACCGACTTTGCCCATCCCAAATCATTTGATCATGTCGCCACCGGCCAAGCACAAGTTCTGAATATGACTTATCAAAAAGTTTTAAACAATCGATTAAATCTGCTGATGCAGTGGCAAACTGAAAATTGGCAAACCGATGCCGGTATTGATACCGTCTATTTTGCTAATGGTAGCCGTGCCAGCACGCGATTGAATGAAGCCAAATGGAATACGCAACGTCTTTCTATTGGTTTAAATTTAACAACCTGGTGATTGGTTCAAACTTAACGATCTCATGATTACTCTCCCGAAGGGCACTTTAAAATTAAGCGCCCTATTTTTTAGGGTTTTAAAACACTAAAAACCTGGTACTAACAAGACGGCGTCGTTCAGCTGCATAGCCGGTGAGGCTTTATCTTAAATTATCAGCTTTTTGTCTGAACTTCGGAGTCCACTTTAACCCCAATCAACAATATGAATAAAGAATTAAAGTCAGATGAAATTTTTTGGTGATCACTCTAGCTAGACGGCTAGGAAAAAGCGCATCGATATATAACACCAAGCTTTGGCAGTCTGAGATCGGACATTACTTCGTGAAAGCAATGACTTTGATTGTAATTTGCTTGTAAACTGCTGCGCTTATTACCAAACCAGTTATTACCCGGCCAGTAAAGGGATCTACTGCCCACCTGATGACCACACACCAAGGAGATTAATTGCATGATTTGGCGCTTAAAATCACTTGAGGCCATTATGGCCTCAGCAGAAAATAAACCCCTTCATCGTTCACTTGGTCTCTGGCAACTCACTTTGTTGGGCGTTGGCGCCATTATTGGTACCGGGATTTTTGTTCTAACCTCAGAGGCCGCACAAAAAGCCGGGCCCGGCATGCTAATGTCGTTTGTTATTGCAGGATTTGTTTGCGCAGTGGCGGCGTTATGTTATTCGGAGCTCTCCTCAATGGTGCCGGTATCCGGCTCTGCATACACCTACTCTTATGCTGTACTTGGCGAGCTAGTCGCCTGGATCGTCGGCTGGGCACTTGTTCTTGAATATGCCGTAGCGGCCAGTGCGGTTGGTGTTGGCTGGTCGGGTTATTTTGTTGGGCTAATGCATAACTCTTTTGGTATCGACATTCCATCGTCGTTATCAAATGGTCCTTATGCAGGGGGCATTATTAACCTCCCCGCTGTAGTGATCTGTTTATTTGTCACTAGCTTATTGGTAATCGGCACCAAACAAAGCGCAAGATTTAATGCGGCTTTAGTCGCAGTAAAAATAACTGCACTGAGCGTTTTTATTGCCTTAGCTTTACCGGCATTAAACAGCGAACACTTCACCCCCTTTGCGCCACTGGGCACATCCGGTGTTGTTGCCGCCGCCGCCTCTATCTTTTTTGCTTATGTTGGCTTTGATGCCATCTCCACCGCTGCAGAAGAAACTAAAAATCCCCAACGGAATGTGCCAATTGCTTTGATCTGCTCTTTGGGCTTATGCACGCTTTTTTATTTACTCGTGGCAGCTGGTGCGATAGGTGCCGTCGATGCACAACCGGTAATGGGTACCAGCGGTGAAGTATTAGCGCCTGGATCAACGGCACTTGCAGAGCGATGCGCAGCCCTTGTTCAATCAGGACAAAAGCCGTTAGTCTGTACAAAAGAAGCCCTGGCCCATGTACTACGCGAAATAGGTTGGCTTAAAGTCGGCAATTTAATTGGGCTCGCTGCATTTCTTGCCCTACCTTCGGTGATATTAACCATGTTGTTTGGCCAAACCCGTATTTTTTTTGTCATGGCTCGCGATGGGTTATTACCTGAGGTACTGAGCCGCGTGCATCCACGTTTTAAAACCCCGCATATTGTCACTCTAGTTACTGGCGCGGCTGTTACGTTAGCAGCTGCATTTTTTCCGGTGGGCAAACTGGCAGATATAGCAAATTCTGGGACTTTATTTGCCTTCATGGTTGTGGCTATTGCAGTCATGGTCTTACGCAAAAAAGATCCAGAGCGAAGGAGGCCTTTTAAGACACCATTTATTTGGCTAGTCGGCCCATTAACCGTCGCTGGTTGCATTACACTTTTTCTTTTTTTACCGAAAGATGCCAAATTGATATTTCCCATTTGGGCAATACTGGGACTCGTGGTTTATTTTACTTATGGTTTTCGCAAAAGCCATGTCGCTCTTAACCAGGCAGCCAACAAAGCTATCATCTTTAAACCCACCAACAACCAAGATGTCAGCGACACAAAAGGGGATTAAATGACCGAGCTGTCTGTACCTTGCTGGCTGACAGCGCCTCATCCTTGTAGTTATTTAGCCAATCACACGGCAAGGATGCTGTTTGTGGATGACGAAAAAATCTCGTTATCCACAAACGGCCTTTATCCGCGACTCATTGACCAAGGTTTTCGCCGTAGTGGTAAACAAATATATCGCCCGCAATGTAAAAATTGCCAAGCGTGCATTCCAATTAGAGTACCCGTCAATCATTTTCAACCCTCAAGACATCAAAGGCGGGTCTTCAAAAATCACGCAAACTGGCTAGTGCTCGACCAAGCAACCAGTTTTTCCGCTGAACACTTTGCGCTTTACCAACGGTATGTCAACACAAGACACCGTACTTCAGACAGCAAATTCATCGAGCAATCCACTGCTGATCAACAAGAGTACGAAAACTTTTTATGCAGCAGGGATTCGTCAACCAAGATGCTCGAATTTTGGTGGCAAGACATCTTAATCAGCGTTGCCGTTACCGATTATCTACCCCAAGGCTTGTCCGCTGTTTACACATTTTTTGATCCTAATTTTGCCAAATTAAGCCCTGGTTGCTTCGCCATCCTTTGGCAGATTCAACGTGCTCAGCAGCTTGGACTGCCTTACGTCTACCTAGGTTATTGGGTAGCGGACAGCCCCAAAATGGCTTACAAAAATGAGTATCAACCAGCCGAAATCTGGTGCCAGCAGCAATGGCAATCGCTCAATCCATAATAAAATCGGGTGCATTTCAACTTTTTAGCGACTAGAATTAGCCGGTTTTAAACCATCATTAACCTAATGGAGTTAAGTGTCGTAATGGCAAAAGAAGAAAATATTGAAGTAGAAGGTGAAGTGCTTGAAACATTACCAAATACCATGTTTCGCGTTAAATTGGATAATGCGCACGTTATTACAGCGCACATTTCAGGACGCATGCGCAAAAACTATATTCGCATTTTAACCGGCGACAAAGTAAAGGTCGAAATATCACCTTACGATATCAGCAAAGGCCGAATCACTTATCGCGTCAAATAATCAATAGCTAAATCGCTTATTCTGCAGTTACCTCGGCTAACGAAGGGCAGGCTTCGATGACAATTTGATTATTTTTAACATCCACGACAACTTCTCCACCCTGCTCTGCCAAATCACCAAAGAGAATTTGCTCCGCTAATGGCTTTTTGATGTTTTCTTGAATCACACGCGACATGGGTCTTGCGCCCATTTTGCGATCATAACCCTTCTCTGCTAACCAGGTTTTGGCAGCGTCAGTGACCAACATACTGACTTTTTTGTCATCTAACTGACCTTGCAGTTGCGTCAAGAATTTATCAACCACATTTTTAATAATTTCAAGATCCAAGGACGCAAATTGAATAATCGCATCTAATCGATTACGAAACTCTGGCGCAAAAAACTTATCAATATAGGACATGGTATCCAGTGAGTGATCTTGATGGGTAAAACCAACCGACGCTCGACTCGCATTTTCAGCACCAGCGTTAGTGGTCATCACTAAAATCACATTACGGAAATCGGCTTTACGGCCATTGTTATCGGTTAACGCACCATGATCCATGACTTGCAATAACAAATTAAACACATCTGGATGGGCTTTTTCGACTTCATCCAGTAATAACACACAATGTGGCGTTTTAGTTACCGCTTCCGTTAGCAAGCCACCTTGATCAAAGCCGACATATCCAGGAGGTGCACCAATCAACCGTGACACTGTATGACGCTCCATATATTCGGACATATCAAAACGCACCAGCTCCACACCTAAAATCGTCGCCAACTGTCGGGTAACTTCAGTTTTACCCACTCCCGTCGGACCAGCAAACAAAAATGAACCCACTGGTGATCGTGGCGCACCTAAGCCCGCACGCGATAATTTAATCGCATTCGATACGGCCTCTATTGCGGCATCTTGACCAAATACCGTCAACTTAAGATCACGCTCAATATTTTTAAGTAAATGCTTATCCGAGGTGGAAACATTTTTGGCAGGAATACGCGCAATTTTAGAAACGATATATTCAATATCCGTCACACCAATAACTTTTTTACGCTTACTTGCCGTCTGTAATTGTTGAAAAGCGCCAGCTTCATCAATCACATCAATTGCTTTATCCGGCAAGAAACGCTCGTTAATATATTGGCCAGCCAACGCTGCCGCCGCCTTCAATGCTTTGTCGGTGTAACGTATAGCATGGTGTTTTTCAAAACTGGTTTTAAGTCCCTTTAAGATTTGATACGTTTGCTCAACCGACGGCTCTTCAACATCGATTTTTTGGAAGCGTCGAGCTAGCGCGCGATCTTTTTCAAAAATACCGCGATATTCACTAAATGTTGTTGAACCCACACATTTAATTGCACCCGACGCCAACATAGGTTTCAGTAAATTAGAAGCATCCATCACACCACCCGACGCAGCACCGGCACCGACAATTGTATGGATTTCATCAATGAATAAAATAGCGCCTGCGCGTTTTTGTAAGTCATTCAGCAGCGCTTTAAACCGTTTTTCAAAATCACCGCGATATTTCGTGCCCGCCAGTAAAGCACCCAAATCCAAAGAATACACCGTACTGTGCGCGATAGCTTCTGGCACCTTGTTTTCAACAATCAGTTTAGCCAAACCTTCAGCAATGGCTGTTTTACCGACGCCCGGCTCACCAACAAATAAGGCATTATTTTTACGACGACGACACAAAATTTGTACAGTGCGTAAAATTTCCGCTTCACGACCGATAAGTGGATCAATTTTACCCTGCTTAGCTTGCTCATTTAAATTGGTGGCATAAGATTCCAATGGTGCTTTGGCGGTACCATCTGAACTCGCTGCTGATTCATCTTCTACTGCCGCATCATGGGAGCCAGCATCAATTTGATGATTACTATGATCATCTCCAACCTTGGAGATACCGTGCGCCATATAATTAACCACATCAATTCTAGCAACGCTTTGCTTTTTCAAAAAATACACGGCTTGACTTTCTTGCTCACTAAATATGGCCACTAAAACATTAGCACCCGTTACTTCTTTTTTTCCGGATGACTGCACATGAAACACTGCACGCTGCAAAACCCGCTGAAAACCCAGGGTTGGCTGTGTTTCACGTGTGGCATCTGACAGAGGGATTAATGGTGTTGTTTCATCAACAAACTGTAACAACTCCGCTTTTAATTGCTCAAGATGCGTTCCGCAAGCCTTTAAGACACGCGCAGCAGCATCATTATCTAATAATGCCAACAGCAAATGCTCGACCGTCATATATTCATGACGCTTACTGCGTGCATCACGAAATGCCAGGTTTAACGTCACTTCCAGGTCTTTGCTTAACATCTTGGCTACCTTCCTACTCAATGAACCGCTTACTCTGACATTCAATCAATGATCGCCATTACCAACCATCTAACATTACTAACCGTCAACTTGCTGCGTTTGCGCTAATAATGGCTGCTGATTATCTCGCGCATAACGATTGACCTGCATTGCCTTCGTTTCAGCCACATCTTTGCTGAAAACCCCACACACAGCCTGACCTAGTGTGTGAACGATTAACATCACTTTAGTAGCGCTTTCCAGAGACATGAAAAAAAATTTCTGCAACACTTCAACCACAAAATCCATTGGCGTAAAGTCATCATTTAATATCACCACTGAAAACATTGGTGGTGGCATTAATGTTTTTTTTACGACTTCCAACGCGTGATCGTTTTGATACTCAACTGAAGCGATCACAACCTCTTCTTGATTTAATACTAGTTGAAGAACGTCATCTTTACTCATAGATAGGAACTCACAAAGCAGCATTTTTCTGCGTATTTTTATCACAATAACCGCCCTCCTAAGCTGGCTTATCTGGGGACTTATGATCTAGATTTCTAGTTAACCCTTAAATTCAGATGGGCTATTAAACACAATCACCTATATCTCACCATTGCGCCCGAGGCCGCATCAGATGACAGCAAATTGTTATTCAAACACAGTCATCCAGTGTCGTAACAAACTTAGAACCCATTATGCCTGGTAATTTTCTTACCGTAAGAAGCTAAACAACACTCGCCTCATATTAAATAAAAAGCCATATTGTCAGCGCACTGGTCTTGTGGCACTCTTGATACAATATGTTTTTTTAGGAGGCTATCAATCTTATTTTTTAGTTTTCAAGCAATCAAAGATCGGATCTGCTTAGTCACTTCGACAGTTTAACACTCAGGATGAGCCTGCTGACTGTCAATTAAAACGAACAAACGACTTTAAAATCAATACACGATTTTAAAACCAAAAAATAGAGCTGGTGTTTATTCCACGCTACCTAATAAGGTACAGCCACCAAAAATCTAAAGCTAAGGGGAAGCAACATGTCACACGGAAAAGTGAAGTGGTTTAACAATGCCAAAGGCTTTGGCTTTGTCATTGACGACAACGGAGGGGATGATCTTTTTGTACACTACTCATACATCAACTCAGAAGGCTACAAAACTTTAAAAACAGGGCAAAGGGTTCGTTTCGATGTTCAAGAAGCGCCTAACGGCCGACACGCCATCCAGGTAGAACTAATTGATGATCAGCTTGAAAAAGTTGAATCCACTCAGTATCCAGTTACAGATTGCAACGCCAATATAACACCACAGAAACTCATGGCTGCCGAACCAATTCCACTTTATCTTGGTGATGCCAAATATTAATCGGCATTAAAAAGTACGCCAAATTTAAGCCCATCAATTGCTGACGGGCTTATCTAATATTCATTGCATATGTGAAATAACCGCGTCACCAAATTCTGAACATTTTAGTAAAGTTGCGTCTGGCATTAAACGCTCAAAATCATAAGTCACCGTCTTCGCTTCAATAGCACCCTGCATACCCTTCAAAATATGATCAGCAGCTTCTATCCAGCCCAAATGACGCAACATCATTTCCGCTGAAAGAATCAAGGAGCCTGGATTAACTTTATCCTGACCGGCATATTTAGGTGCAGTACCATGCGTAGCCTCAAATACTGCCACACTTCCACCAATATTAGCGCCTGGCGCAATACCGATACCGCCAACTTCTGCAGCCAATGCATCTGAAATATAATCGCCGTTAAGATTTAAAGTAGCAATGACACTGTAATCCTCGGGCCGCATTAAAATTTGCTGTAAAAATGCATCAGCAATAACATCTTTAAGCACAATTTTATGACCTGTTTTTGGATTGTTAATTACATGCCAAGGCCCACCGTCGAAAGGAACTGCGTCAAAACGATCACGCGCCAGCTCATAACCCCAATCTCTAAAAGCCCCTTCGGTGTATTTCATAATATTACCTTTATGTACCAAGGTAACCGACGGCTTGTTGTTGTCAATAGCGTACTGAATGGCTTTTCGCACCAGACGTTTGGTGCCCTCTTCTGAAACTGGCTTAATACCGATTCCACAGTGCTCGGGAAAACGAATCTGCGTGACACCCATTTCATTGCGTAAAAATTTAATCAATTTAATGGCCTCAGGACTATCGGCTTGCCACTCAATGCCGGCATAAATATCCTCTGAGTTTTCCCGAAAAATGACCATATCTGTTTTTTCGGGACAGGTAACAGGACTCGGAACCCCTTTAAACCAACAGACCGGACGCATACAAACATATAAGTCAAGTTTCTGGCGCATCGCGACATTTAAAGAGCGCATGCCACCACCTACCGGCGTGGTAAGCGGTCCCTTTATGCCCACAGAATACTCTTTTAAAACCTCAAGCGTTTCTTCAGGCAACCAAATATTGGGACCATAAATTTTGGTGGCTTTTTCTCCACAATATACCTCCATCCAAGCAATGGAGCGCTTGCCACCATAGGCTTTATCAATAGCCGCATTAACAACTTTAATCGTCACCGGTGTAATATCAACACCAATACCATCGCCTTCAATAAAAGGAATGATAGGGTGATTGGGAACATTTAAGGTCAAGTCACTATTAACGGTTACTTTATCGCCATCTTTGGGGACAAGAATTTTTTGATACCCCATAATTGATATTCTCCTGATACTATCGTGAGCAAACCCACGGGATACCCCGTGACCAAAATGATAATGATAGATTGATGGCGCATTTTAACTTAAGTTGCTTAATATACCTATTATAATAGGCTACTCACTAACGAATAGACGAACAAACTCACTAACAGACGACGCTCATGATCGCTTACTAAAATTAATAGAATACGATATGTCAAATCCTTCATCTTCACGCATTATGATCGGCTTATCGGGCGGGGTTGACTCGTCGGTTGCAGCATGGCTATTACTTGAACAAGGTTTTCAAGTGGAAGGCCTGTTCATGAAAAACTGGGAAGAGGATGATGGCAGCGAATATTGCACAGCAAAGCAGGATCTCGAAGACGCTAGCTCAGTAGCAGATAAACTAGGTATTCGTTTGCACACCTGCAATTTTGCAAGCGAATACTGGGACAAGGTATTCGAATACTTTCTTAAAGAGTATCAATTGCTACGCACACCCAACCCGGATATTTTATGTAATCGGGAAATAAAATTTAAAGCTTTCATGAATTATGCTTTGCAGCTAGGTGCTCAAAAAATCGCGACAGGGCACTACGCACGGCTACTACTAGCGCCGACTGGACATACACAACTTTTAAAAGGGGTGGATTCCAATAAAGACCAAGCCTATTTTTTACATGCTTTAAATCAAAAACAACTGTCACAAAGTTTATTTCCTTTAGGCTGTTATTATAAAAAACAAGTTCGAGATTTGGCCAAACACCTGGGCTTTATTAATCATGCAAAAAAAGACAGTACAGGCATTTGTTTTATTGGCGAAAGACGCTTTCGCGAGTTTCTACAACGCTACCTCCCTAATCAACCCGGCCCCATCGTTACCGTAAGCAATCAAGTGATTGGCCAGCACAGCGGTCTGATGTATTACACGTTAGGCCAGCGCCAAGGACTCGCCATAGGCGGCGTAAAAAATTACACAGAATCCCCCTGGTATGTGGCCGCTAAAAACATACACGACAATGCCTTGATTGTGGTGCAGGGCGAAGATCATCCAACATTATTAGCCAACGGCTTAATGGCATCTTTGCCACACTGGCTAGAATCCTGTTCACTACCATTGCACTGCCACGCCAAAATTCGTCACCGCCAAAATGATCAAGCTTGTTATGTTAGCCATGCGGATCATGGCCAATTGATGGTCAAATTCACACAATCACAACGGGGCATTAATCCCGGACAATTTATTGTTTTTTATCTAGAGGATGTTTGTTTAGGCGGCGCCACCATTGAAAACGTAATCACTTAAATGCTTTTATATTAAATGCTTTTATAATCTTTTATAACCCAAAAAATGAATAGGATTTTTTATGCCCTTGGAATCATCTGCTTCACTAACATCGATTTCACCATTAGATGGCCGATACTACAAAAAAACATTGGCTCTTACTACTATTTGTAGCGAATTAGGCTTAATGCGCTACCGGGTTCAGGTCGAAATTGCTTGGTTTATTATGTTTTGTGAGCATTCAGAAATTCCAGAACTCACACCACTTACATCTTCAGAAAAAAAATTCCTAGAAGCATTGATTGCCAATTTTTCGATTAGTGATGCACAAGAAATTAAAAATATAGAAGCCACGACCAACCATGATTTAAAAGCAGTAGAATACTATTTAAAAAAACACTTTAGCCAGCATCCAGAATTGGTTAGCAAAATTGAATTCATTCACTTTGCATGCACTTCTGAAGACATCAATAACATTGCTTATGCGTTGATGCTAAAAGATTGTCGTGACATAGTATTACTCCCTTTAATGCAACAACTTTATAGCACATTGAGCCACCTCGCACAGAACTATAAAAGCATTAGTATGCTAGCGCGCACCCATGGCCAACCTGCATCACCTACTACCCTTGGAAAAGAAATCGCTAATGTCTGCTACCGATTCAAACGTCAAATTGAGCAGTTTAAATCCATTCCAATATTAGCAAAAATTAATGGCGCCGTTGGCAACTTTAATGCGCACCTAAGCGCTTACCCTGAAATAAATTGGACCAAAACAGCAGAGCTGTTTATTCATTCACTCGATTTAGAATGGAATCCTTTTACCATTCAAATTGAACCGCATGATGCGCTGGCAGAATACTTACATGTATTACTCCGCTTTAATACGATTTTGTTAGATTTAAATCGTGATCTTTGGGGCTATATTTCCATCGGATATTTCCAACAAAAAACATTAGAAGGTGAAATTGGTTCATCCACAATGCCTCATAAAATCAATCCCATTGATTTTGAAAATTCCGAAGGCAATCTCGGACTTGCCAATTCGCTATTATCCCACTTTGCAGAAAAGCTACCGATTTCTCGTTTTCAACGCGATCTAACCGATTCAACAGTGCTGCGCAATTTGGGCACCGCCATTGGTTACTGTCTGATTGCCTACCAATCTACATTAAAAGGACTGAGTCTACTAACCCCCAATATTGAAAATATCCGACAAGATCTGGATCAGCAATGGGCCGTATTAGCAGAACCCATTCAAACCGTCATGCGCCGTTACGCCATAATGAACGCTTATGAAAAACTCAAAGCTTTAACACGAGGTCAACATATTAACCAACAAGATATCCAAAACTTTATTGAAACTCTCGCAATTCCAGAAAGTGCAAAATCTTACTTGCGAGCACTCACCCCAGCAAGCTATGTTGGCAACGCAATTCATATGACTGAGCAACTGGAAAAGTATTGCTCCTTATTGGAATGAACCCAACACAGAGAGACATCCACGATGCAACAAGACACAAAATCTTTAGCCATCACGCCCTTTTCTGTAATTACTGAAGATGGCATCGAACTTAAAGGGTTTTTGCATTTACTGCCAAAACCTAAAGCAACTGTTTATATTGTGCACGGCTTCAGTGAACACCAAAGACGTTATGCTTATTTGATTGACAAGTTATTAACAGCAGAAGTTCAGGTCATCACTTATGATCATCGTGGACACGGCTTATCCGGCGGCAAACCAGGATGCACGCCTAGATTTATTTCGTTAGTTCAGGATCTATTACTAGTACTACAGGAGACACAGGAACACAGTCTAGCAACCCCCAATTTTCTATATGGCCACAGCATGGGTGGCGGCATCAGTTTGAGTGCAGTTCTGACACAATCCCTACCGATTAGCTTAACCGGCGTTGTTGGCTCTAGCCCATGGCTACAAGTCACCACACCACCTTCAATTTTTAAACAACTGACTGGCCAAATCGTGCGTCGATTATTTCCACAATTAACCATGCATAGCGGCATTAAGCCCAGATCGCTGACTCACGACGCAGCACTCGAAGCAGCATACTTTGCAGACCCTCTCGTTCATCAGCAAATCAGCGGAGAATTATTTTTCGGTACACAAGAAGCGGGAGTTGCAACCTTAGCTATGGCTGAACAATGGCCGGTACCAATGCTGTTAATGCATGGCGACATCGACCCTGTAACCGCATTTCAAGCCAGCGTACAATTTTATCAGCATGCGCCCAAAGAACTCGTTGAATTTAAAGCTTGGCCTGGCTTATTACATGAAACGCATCAGGAAATTAATCGAAATGAAGTGATCAACTTTGTCCTGCAATGGTTAATTAAAACCATAGACAGCTCAAAGACAGCAAAACAACCCACAGAATATGCAATAGACGCGGACGTAGGAAAAAACTACAAGCTAACCGAATAGCGAAGAGCTTAATAAAGAGCAGATTTTTATCCAAAAAAATGCTCTTTATGCATAAGAAAAACTAAATTTACGCGCCTGAACAAACTGGCAAAAATACTGCGTAAGAACAACCATCTTGACTAGTCACTAAATCACCCCCACATCCTTCTAAGGCTGAAAAAGCAAATACTGCGGCAAGTAACAATAAGATTTTTTTTTGCATGATGACTAACTCCCTGTTGTAATTATTAGTAGTATTGCTTTTATTATTAATGCGCTCCAATCATACGCTAAGAGCGTTTAAAAAAACAAGATTTATGCTTGAAGGTGATGCAAACCAACAGGGCTCCCTAGCATTAAATGACCAGCTGTTATTGCTCTCAGTTAGCTCTAGCT
>JANNXD010000148.1:0-62295 GCA_031409375.1 Gammaproteobacteria bacterium
GCACTTGCTTGAGTTCTTTTGGGGCCATGAGTATTAGTCCGTTTTTCAAACCTGTCCTCCTTCGTCTTGGTGGCTGGGGCACTAAGATTAAGCGGACATTTCTATTTTGCTCAAAGCGGACATTACTACTTTGGTTCTACACGTTAACCGTTCAAATTGTTGTTGCTTCTAGCCTCTGTTAGAATGGCGCCTTCTTTTTTAAGCCTCGACGAGCAGCTGGTGCCGCATGAATAGTTATATCTTTGTCACAGGTGGAGTGGTGTCGTCTTTGGGTAAGGGGTTGGCGGCGGCGTCGTTGGCTTCGATTTTGGAAAGTCGGGGATTGAATGTCACCTTGGTGAAGTTAGATCCTTATATCAATGTTGATCCCGGTACCATGAGCCCATTTGAGCATGGCGAGGTGTTTGTCACTGAAGATGGTGCTGAAACCGATTTGGATCTGGGGCACTATGAGCGTTTTATCCGCACGCGCATGACGCAACGCAATAATTTTACCACCGGCCGTATTTATGAAGAGGTCATTCGCAAAGAGCGACGCGGTGATTATCTGGGGGCGACGGTTCAGGTTATTCCACATATTACCGATGCTATTAAACAAAAAATTCAAGCGGTTGCGCCCAAAGCGGACATTGTTATCGTTGAAGTAGGCGGTACGGTGGGGGATATTGAATCGTTGCCGTTTTTAGAAGCAGTGCGCCAGCTGCGCAGTCAGTTGGGTGCTAAGCGTACGGCGTTGATTCATTTAACGCTGGTGCCCTATATCGAAACGGCTGGTGAAATTAAAACCAAACCGACGCAGCATTCGGTCAAAGAATTACGCTCAATTGGCTTGCAGCCGGATATTCTGATCTGTCGCTCCGAACATGATATTCCCGTCGATGCCTTACGCAAGATCGCTTTGTTCACCAACGTGGAAGAGCCCGCCGTGATTTCTTGTGTGGATCAGCCGAGCATTTATGCCATTCCGGAGCTGTTACATCGACAGGGTTTAGATAACATTATTATCGAAAAACTCGGCTTGCAAAATCGCGTTAAGCCAGCGGATTTATCCGATTGGGTACGCGTTGTTGAACATCAAAAAAATCCAACCGGACGGATCAGTGTCGGCATTGTGGGTAAATATGTGGTGCTTGCCGATGCGTATAAATCTTTGCATGAGGCCTTGTTGCATGCGGGTATTGAAACGCGAACCTGTGTGGAAATTCATTATATTGATGCCGAAGAAATTGAGAGCAAAGGTTTGCAGCCGTTGGTGGCGATGGATGCATTGTTGGTGCCCGGTGGTTTTGGACTGCGCGGTACTGAAGGCAAAATTATGGCCATTCAATATGCTCGCCAGAATCAAATTCCATTTTTTGGTATTTGTTTGGGCATGCAGTTGGCGGTGGTTGAGTTTGCGCGTCATGTTTTAGGGTTAGAGGACGCACACAGCACGGAATTTAATTTGGAGACGCCGCATCCGGTGGTTGGTTTAGTCACGGAATGGGTGAATGCGGCCGGTGAAAAAGAAGCGAGGGTGCAGGATGTGGATTTAGGTGGCAGTATGCGCTTGGGTGCGCAGTCCTGTCGGTTGAGCAAGGACAGTTTGGCGCATCGCATGTATCAGCGCGAGATTATTCAAGAGCGTCATCGTCATCGGTATGAAGTAAATCAGGATTATTTAGCCGCTTATGAGCAAAAAGGTTTGTTGATCGGGGGCAGATCCATTGACGATGCCTTGGTGGAAATCATTGAAATTCCAAATCACCCTTGGTTTTTTGGTTGTCAATTTCATCCGGAGTTTACCTCGAGCCCGCGTGAAGCACATCCGGTCTTTAAAAGCTTCGTGCTCACCACTCGGCAACTGCAAACGCCTGAGCGATTATTGCAAGCGTCGCGGCAAGTTGCCGTGGAGCGCAGCTGATGGTGCAGATTGCGTTAAATGATCAGGTGGTGTTTGGCAATGATCTGCCGCTGGTATTGATTGCCGGCATTAATGTTTTAGAGTCACGTGAATTGGCCTTTGAAGTTGCTGAGTATTGTCAACAGGTTTGCCAGCAATTAGCAATTCCTTTGGTCTTTAAAGCATCGTTTGATAAAGCCAATCGTTCTTCGGTACATTCTTTTCGTGGGCCAGGATTGGATAAAGGTTTGCAATGGTTGGCGGATGTTAAATCGCATTTTCAATTGCCGATTCTGACGGATGTGCATGAGCCTTTTCAGGCGCAGCCGGTGGCTGAGGTGGCGGATATTTTACAATTACCGGCATTTTTGTGTCGACAAACCGATCTGGTGACGGCGTTGGCGCGGACCGGTTGTGTCATTAATATTAAAAAAGCCCAGTTTTTAGCGCCGGATGATATGCGGCACATTATCGATAAATTTCACGAAAACGAGCATCGTCGATTATTACTATGTGAGCGCGGCACCAGCTTTGGTTATCACAATCTGGTGGTGGACATGCTGGGTTTTGGGGTCATGAAACAATTCGAGTATCCGCTGGTCTTTGATGTTACGCATGCGTTGCAGCAGCCGGGTGCATTGGCGTTGTCAGCAGGAGGGCGGCGTTCGCAGGTGTTGGATCTGGCCAAGGCCGGTGTGGCACTTGGATTGGCAGGCATTTTTTTAGAGTTGCACCCAGATCCTGTGCGGGCAAAATGTGATGGGCCGTGTGCATTGCGTTTGGCGCAGTTGCAACCTTTTTTAGAGCAAATCGCCAGGCTTGATCGTTTGGTTAAATCTTTTTCCGGTGTTGATACTGCGTAGGGGCGAATAATTATTCGTCCAACACTTTCATTAAAAACTATATACCTAAAAAACCGTAACGCGGAGATGATATGACAGATGTAGTAACCGAAATTCGTGGTCGAGAAATTTTGGATTCGCGGGGGAATCCCACCATTGAAGTCGATGTGACCCTGGCATCTGGTGCCATGGGGCGAGCGGCTGCACCATCGGGTGCTTCGACGGGTGCAAAAGAAGCGCTCGAATTACGGGATCAAGACGCCAAACGTTATCTCGGGAAAGGCGTTAAAAAAGCCGTGAGCCATGTCAATACCAGTATCCGTGAAGCTTTTTTAAACACCGCTATTGATGATCAGGTCCAGCTCGATCAACGGTTATGCGAAATGGATGGTACGGACAATAAAAGCCATTTAGGCGCGAATACTGTATTGGCGGTATCTTTGGCGGCAGCCAAAGCAGTCGCCCACAGTCGTGGTCTGCACCTGTTTCAATATTTATCCACCCTAGTAGATGGCGACACCTTTGGTCCTTATTCTATGCCGCTTCCGATGATGAATATTCTTAATGGCGGTGCCCATGCCGATAACAATATGGATATTCAGGAATTTATGATACAGCCGATTGGTGCCGGTTCATTTGCCGAGGGCTTGCGCTGGGGGGTAGAAATTTTTCATCAGCTAAAAAAAATTCTGCAACAAAAAAAACTCAGTACGGCAGTTGGTGATGAAGGGGGATTTGCGCCCAACTTACCGTCTAATCATGCGGCGCTAGAGATGATTCTCGAAGCCATTACGCAAGCCGGCTATCAGCCGGGTACGCAAATTAGCCTTGCGTTGGACTGCGCAGCTTCGGAATTTTATCGTGATCGTCACTATCACTTGGTCGGTGAAAATAAGCGTTTGAATTCTGCACAATTTGTGGATTATCTGCATGATCTGGTGCGTCAATATCCGATTGCGTCGATTGAAGATGGTTTGAGTGAACATGATTGGCAGGGTTGGGCACAGCTGACAGAAGTCTTGGGTGATCGTGTGCAGTTGGTGGGTGACGATTTATTTGTGACCAATACCAAAATTTTACAACAAGGGATTGACCAAAAGCTGGCGAACTCTATTTTGATTAAATTCAATCAGATTGGTACCTTGACGGAAACCTTACAAGCCATTGCCATGGCAAAAAAAGCCGGTTATACCACGATCATTAGTCATCGTTCAGGCGAAACGGAAGATGTGACATTAGCTGATTTGGCGGTGGCTACTTGTGCGGGTCAGATTAAAACCGGTTCGTTATGTCGCGCGGATCGCACGGCGAAATACAATCAATTATTGCGTATCGAAGAGATTTTACGGGAGACAGCACCTTATCGTGGTGTTGCGGAGCTCCCAACATTTCGTCGCTAATAGTGGTGATAACAATGCTCAAAGAGATGTTGCCAATATTTAAATGGTTGCTGTTATTGCAGATCTTGATCGCGATCGTGCTGCAGTCAAGCTTATGGTTTAGTGAAGCCAGCTTGTTGAGCATCTGGAAGCTGGATCGGCAAATTGCACAATATCAGCAGTCAAATCAATTGCTGGTTGATCGTAATCAGCGTGTGCTACAAAACATCGTCAGTTTAAAACAACGCGGCGCAGCGATTGAAGAGCAGGCACGCTTAGATCTTGGCATGATACGTCCTGGTGAAACCTATTATTATTTCCTTGATCCTGGTGAAGGTTAGTGGTGGAAGTTTGGGCTTTGATGGTTGCCGCTGGATCAGGCAAACGCTACTCAACGGATGGCGGCACCTTATTTAAGCAGCATCAAATGTTGTTGGGTAAGACGGTGTTGGCAACCTCGGTAGAGGCGATGTTACAACTTCCGTCTGTGCGTGGCGTGATGGTGGTTATGGCGGCGCAAGATGACGTGCGCTTATCAGAAGACCCACGAATTCATTATTGTGTTGGCGGCGCTGAGCGATATTTGTCGGTGTTGCTGGGTTTGCAAGCTTTACAGTCTTTGGCGAGTCCTACGGATTTAATTCTCGTCCATGATGCCGCCCGTCCTTGTGTGCGATCAGATGATATTCAGCGGCTGATCTCGCAGTGGATGTCGTTGGGTGCGTGTGATGATCTTGCTGTTTGTTTGGGTTCGCCTTGTGTGGATAACCTGCATCGCGTAGACACTTTTCACAAGGTGTTAGCGACGCCGGACCGCCAATCCCTTTGGCGAGCCTTTACACCCCAAGCTGCCAATTTGCGCACCTTGATGTCCGCATTGTGGTCTAGCGCTGACGTTAAAGATGAAGCGGAGGCGGTTATGCGAATGGGTGGACGTGTCGTTATGGTGGCTGGCGCTGCGGACAATATCAAAATTACCTATCAAGAAGACTTAGGCATGGCCCAGCAAATTTTGCGTCAAGGTTATCGTGGCCCTGTCATCAAAATCGGTCAGGGCTACGATGTGCATGCATTTAAACCAGGCGATCATATCGTATTGGGGGGGGTAATGATTTCGCATGATCAGGCGATTTCAGCACATTCAGATGGTGATGTGCTATTGCATGCTATTTGTGACGCCGTTTTGGGTGCGCTTGGTTTGGGCGATATCGGTGTGCATTTCCCCGATACCAATGTCGAATTTAAGGGTGCCAACAGTCGTCTATTATTGGCCAAAGTAATTACTTGGATGCGAGATCGAGGTTGGCAGTTGCAAAATTTAGATGCCACGGTGATTGCGCAACGACCCAAACTGCGTCCCTATGTTGCGCTGATGCAGCAAAACCTGGCAGAAGAATTTGCGGTGTCGATTGATGTCATCAATATTAAAGCCACAACCACTGAGCGCTTGGGTTTTATTGGTCGAGAAGAAGGTTTAGCTGCAGAAGCTGTTGTTTTATTGACGCGCAGTTAAGCTGAGTTACAAAATTTTGACGCTTTGCCCCTTTGTGATACCTCAGTAATTTGATTGGATCACCATCGTCCCTCGCTGCTTTTAGCAGATCTTCGTTAAAAAGTCGTTTTTTTTTTGCTTGTCACCTGTAAAACCCCCTATTTTAGACCAGTTAATAGCATTTGGCCTGTCCTGTGCATTATTGCGAACACGAAGAATCTGGTGCAAAAAGCGAATACACAGAGCCGATACAAAAATCGAATCTTTGAGTTGAGAAAAGCATGTTTAGGTGGCTGGTTTATATGTTGTTGATGAGTGGTCTCAGTGGTTGCATTGTTCCAATGTCACATCGTGCTGAACATGAAGCTCGTCAGCAGCGATCGGGTACTTTAGAGAAATCACGCAGTGGCAGCTATTGGTTATACAAAGTGAAAAAGCAGGACTCATTATTTAACTTGGCGCTGCGTTTTGATGTTACCTATCAGCAGTTGGCCGCCTGGAATCGTCTTTCACCACCATATCGTATTTTTCCTGGTGATGTATTGGTGGTAAGAGAAAGATATCAGTCTTATCGAAGTCCGGTATCTAAGCGCCCAGTAAAAGTTAAAAAATCGACAAGGGAAACAAGTGGTAACATAGGCGTACAAAAAGATCAAAAAATACTCATATCTGGGGCTGGTAACACAAAAGCTAACCCTGTATCAATACAGTGGGTCTGGCCAATTAATGGTCGGGTAGTCTCATATTTTGCTACAGGTGATCAATCAAGCAATCAATCAAATAAGGGAATTGATATTGATGGCAAGGCAGGTGCGGTCGTCAATGCAGCAGCAGATGGTGAAGTTGTTTATACCGGTGACAGTCTGCGTGGTTATGGCAACTTGGTGATAATTAAGCATTCGCATGATTTTCTGAGTGCATATGGCCACAACCGTAAAATTTTTGTTAAAGAAGGTGATTATGTTAAAGCAGGGAAGAAAGTTGCCGAAATAGGTTCCAGTGGAGCAGACGCTTACAAATTGCATTTTGAAATCCGTCAGGCTGGTACACCGGTGAATCCTTTACATTATTTACCTGAGTAAATTTAGATTAATCAAACTAGAGGGTTAGGGCGTATGTCATATATAGACCAAGACGATGAAATTGAATTTGATGGCATGGCTGATCAGGATGGCGATGTTGAGGTATATGAAATAGCTGAAGAAGGTGAGGTCAATGTCGGTGACGTCGATTTTGATGGTGATAACTTGATGGCACCAGTCAGTAAGCGGCTGCCAATGACAACGGAATATGATCCGCTAATTGAATCACGTATTCGTCAACGCGGTCATAAAAAACGTGTCGATTTATATAACCAAAAGAATTTAGATGCTACGCAGCTTTATCTAAATGAAATTGGATTTTCTCCGCTGCTTACGCCGGAAGAAGAGGTTTATTTTGCGCGTCGTGCGTTACAAGGGCATGAAGATGCTCGCAAGCGTATGATCGAAAGTAATTTACGTTTGGTGGTAAAAATTGCTCGTCGTTATGTCAATCGTGGCTTGTCTTTGTTGGATTTGATTGAAGAAGGTAATTTGGGTTTAATACGAGCCGTAGAAAAATTTGATCCTGAACGTGGTTTTCGTTTTTCAACTTATGCAACCTGGTGGATTCGTCAAACGATTGAGCGTGCAATCATGAATCAAACGCGGACCATTCGGTTGCCTATTCATGTTGTTAAAGAACTGAACGTTTATTTACGCGCGGCAAGAGAGCTTACTCAAAAGCTTGATCATGAGCCGTCAGCTGAAGAAATTGCGGAGTTGTTAGATAAGCCGCTTGCTGACGTAAAAAAAATGTTGGGGTTGAATGAGCAGGTATCATCTGTTGACTCACCGCTGGGCTATGACTCAGAAAAGTCTGTACTAGAAACAATTGCTGATGTGGTGGTTAATGATCCGGCTGAAATTCTTCAAGATGCTGACTTAAAAGGAAATATTGATGATTGGATTGATCAGCTGCCTGATAAGCAGCGTGAAGTGGTTGCGCGTCGTTTTGGTTTGCGCGGTTTTGAGATGAGTACGTTGGAAGAAGTGGGTCGAGAAATTGGTTTAACACGTGAGCGTGTGCGCCAAATACAAGTAGAGGCGCTTAAGCGACTGCGTGAGCTATTGGAAAAAGAAGGTTTAACCAGTGAAAACTTGTTTGTGTAAAAGGATTGATTTGTCAGGGGTTGGTTGTGATAAATGCCGCCCCAGGCCTTATGTTCTGATTGAAGGTGAAGCTATTTAATAAAGGTTTTTAAAGTCCGAGGGTCTTAAAGCGCTTGATGCGCTTGTAGGATATTTCTTACATGTGCGTGCGATAAAGATTAAGTTCAGCATGTTATTTGTTCTGATGGCGTTGGTGTATTTTCAACTTGTTGAATAATTGGAGTTATTTTTTTTCTATAAACATTGTTTGCGATATAAGCTCCTGCGATTTGATTATAAAGGGCTTGTTCTGCGTGGAAAATTTGCTACATTAGCCGGGCCTTACGAAGAGGCTTTAAGGAAACCCATCAAGGATGACGGGAGCAGGGATGCACCAATACCCCACGATGAAAGTCACGGAAAAATTATTTATACATTTAAAGCATACATAGGTTGACTTGCCAGCTTAACGCTCATAGAATTCGCAGCCTGAATTATTGCCAATCACGAAGTCTTGGTGGTTAAGCTAGTTAAATAGCTAATTGCTTTTCAATGTCCCCTTCGTCTAGTGGCCTAGGACATCGCCCTTTCACGGCGGTAACAGGGGTTCGAGTCCCCTAGGGGACGCCATTATTTAAGATGAATAATCTTAAGGTTCAGTTCATGAGCCTATCAACTGTTGATGTGCTGACAACTACCGATACGCTGAATTTATTAGCTTCTACACCACTTATTCCGGTGGTAAGTTTTAGTTCTATAGAAGAGGCTTTGGCAGTAGTTGATGTGCTCTTGAATGCAGCGATTTACGTTGTTGAAGTGACGTTGCGTACCGACAATAGCTTAGAAGTCATCGAGGCTATCGCTAAGCACCGTCCTGAGATTGGTCTTGCGGCCGGTACTGTGTTATCAGTGCAGCAATTACAACAGGTTCAGCAAGCTGGTGCTCATTTTGCTTTGAGTCCAGGTATTTCGGCTGAGTTGTTATTGGCGTCAAAACAATTAAATTTTTCTTTTATTCCCGGGGTTGCCACCGCTTCGGACATTATGCTGGGGTTGGCGCATGGCTTTTTAGATTTTAAATTTTTTCCGGCAGCCTCATTGGGTGGGGTTGCTAGTTTAAAGTCTTTAGCTGCAGCTTTTCCGCAAGTGCGTTTTTGTCCGACAGGTGGTATTGATCTCAATAATTTTATGAGTTACCTAGCCTTGCCTATGGTTAAGTGTGTGGGTATGAGTCAATTGCTGCCTGATGCATTGAGAGATCCAAGCAAACGTGTGGCTTTACAGTTGCATCTGCAGCAATTTACGCAACGTTTGCGATCTGAGTCTGATGCAGGTTCGATTTACAGCTCATGATAGTCGAGCATAGGTTTGCCTGCATGAGTGATCTTGCTTCGGCGCTTGCTGGGCGTTTAATCGATTTGACAATTCAATCAGCAGCGGCGCATCCAGTGGGTGTTTTAAGCGGAGGGCAAACACCTCAAGCTTTATATTCTGCTTTAGCAAGATGCAATCCTGATTGGTCGGCAGTTACGGTGATCTTAACTGATGAGCGCTGTCTGCCGTCAACTGATGAGCATAGTAATGCTGGTCAGCTGAATAGGCAATTGTTGTCGCAGTTGCAGCGTCCCCCGAAACTTATAGATGTTTCGTTGCGGCCTGATTGGTTGTCAAAGGAAGCTGTTGCGGGATTAGATGAGATTATCTGGGCCGTAGTGGGTATGGGGTTGGATGGGCATACTGCTTCTTTATTTCCTGATGATGTTAATATTGCTGCTCATTTGCAAAGTACAGCAGTTTGTGTGCAAGTTGCTGCTGTAGGTGTGCCTCGTACTTCACGTATTAGTTTGTCACCCAGGTTTCTTAATCAAGCGCGCTCCCTGATGATGTTGATACAAGGTGAAGCCAAGTGGCAGGTTTACCAGCAAGCAAAAGCAGATTTGTTGGATTCAATAGCGATGCCGATACGATCTCTTATGAATGCACAAAAGATGCAAGTTTATTGGGCGCCTTGAGTTAGATGTCGGTGCTCTATTGTCAGCATTATTGATTGTTAACAGCCGCCCAGAAACATGCAGGCGAAATCTATCACGCTGTCAGGCCCAATGCTGCCGTCGTTACAGCTGGTGATAAAAAATCCAAACAAAAGCGTAAACACAAAAAATTTCATTGCGAGAGTTCCTGTTTTTGTTTTTATTGATTGGGTTGTTTTTTTATTGGTTGTATTGTATTGATACAAGCAAGCAAATGCTAGCTTAGCCAGTTGCTTGCTTATTATTTTACTGTTGTGAAATTTTTGCGGTGACGCGACGATTTAATTGACGGCCTTCTTGTGTGTCATTAGAGGCAACAGGTTTAGTGTCGCCAAAACTGGTGGTTTTTAATCGGTCAGCGCTAATGCCAAACTGTTCGATCAAGATTTTTTTCACGTTGTCGGCGCGTGCTTGGGCCAGTTGTTGGTTTTTAGTGGCTGAGCCGGTTGCATCAGCATGACCTTCGATAATCGCAACCGTGTTTTGATACTGTTTCAAAAAGCTCGCCAGTTCTTTGATGTTGGCAGCGTCGCCCAATTGTGCAGCCACTACAGCAGAGCCGGATTTAAACTTCATGTTGGCGGAAATGTTGAGGTCGCAGCCAACTTTATCGATTAAATTACCGGCTTCCGTATTAGGGCATTGGTCTTGCGCATCGGCAATACCATCGTGATCGCCATCAACTGGACAGCCCCTTAGATCCACGGTAACACCTGCGGGTGTTTGTGCGCATTCGTCTTGGTAGTCGGCAATGCCATCGATATCACCATCTAGACCACAGCCGATATTGTTGACGGCGACGCCTTTCGGTGTGTCTTTGCACTCATCAGTAGTGTCAGCAACACCATCTTGATCGCTGTCACTGGTTTTGCTGATTTCAAACTCGCCACCTTTTTTGCTGATTTCATTGCTGCCAAACAGGTAGGAGAGGCCGACAGAGGCTAGACCAGAAGATTGCTCTTTGTCGATGCTGTTAATGCCTCGCAGATCAGCAACGACGGATAGACCGCTGTCCAATAAAAAGCGCACGCCGGTACCGATGTTGATGAGTGTTTCGGTTTGATCATTGGTGTTGTTATTGAAGTCTAAGCGACCTTCGCCAGCGCCCGCTGACAAGTAAGGCACAATGCGGTTGGCAAAAGGAGAAAAGTTATAAAAAGCATCAAGACGGGTGTAGCTCCAATCAATATTGTCTTGTACGGCGGAGCCAGTTACTTCCGTTTCACTGGTGGCATAATTGGCACCAATTTCGAGGTGATCGTTAAAGTGATATTCAATACCGATGGAGGGTGCGTTTTTGTCGTCTAGATTGGCTTTGCTGTCAAACTGATAATAGCCATAGCCGGGAGTTATAGATAAACCTTGTTCAGCAAATACAGGGCTAGCACTTAAAGCGCTGACCGCAGTTGCGATCGAAAAAGCGTTTAGAGAGCGTTTGTTCATGGATAAGTTCCTCTTTGGATGGTAAAACGAAAACGAGCTCGCAATTCTGCCATAATCTGCGCTTAACTCAAACAGGCAATGTGCACAATTCAGTCATAAATGTCGCCTTGTTTCTGCTAAAGCCCCATCGTTATACTCTTTGTCCGAATCGACAAAGATTCGATATTAATGAGTTAAGGTTGTGTGGAAGTGCTGATTATGTGGGATAAGCTATTTTCTAGCCTGGCAATTGTGGCGTATTTAACCGTATTTTTTACGGTTGTTCGCAGCTTTTATCAAGAACAAACTGTGCATCCCAAGCTGCTTCGATTGTTATTGTTGATCGCGGTGGCTGCACATGGTTCACAATTGTATCGGTTTATGGTGACGCCCGGTGGCGTTGACTGGGGGCTGTTAGCATCTGTTTCATTGAGCATCGTGTTAATGTCTGTGCTGTTATTGATTTTAAGCATGCGGCGATTACCGCAGGCTTTATATTTGTTAATTTGTCCCGGTGCGGTTGTCGCCATTTTGTTAACCACCTTTTTAGATGGCCGGCATGTTATTAAAAATAATTTTGGTACTGCTTTGGAAGCGCATATATTTTTATCCTTTATTGCGTATGCATTGCTAGCATTAGCTTTTATTCAATCGATGGTATTTTCATTGCAGCATTATTTTTTGCGACACAAGTTGGCGATGCAGTTGCCGCGTTGGTTGTTACCGTTGCAAACCATGGAAACTTTGTTATTTGATTGGATTCGGTTGGGCTGGGTTTTTCTAACAGCATCAATTATTACAGGGCTTGTTTTTGTGGATAATTTTATGGGTCAACATCTTGCACACAAAACTTTTTTTTCAATATGTGCTTGGTTGGTTTTTTCTGCGTTGTGGTTAGGCCGATGGCGTTTTGGTTGGCAGGGTGTGACTGCGGTAAAAGGTACTTCAATTGGTTTTTTATTATTGGTCTTGGGGTTTTTGGGGAGTAAATTTGTGTTGGAAGTGCTGTTGCGTATCCAATAGTGTTGCATAGCTTATAAAAATCATCGATTAATGAAGAGCATGAATGAAAAACAGGGAAGGCAAGTAATCAGTGGATGAGATTTCTTTAAATGCTCTATGGTTGGCGTTAGCGGTTTTACTGTTGATATCAGCATTTTTCTCGGCAAGCGAAACAGGGATGATGGCGATGAATCGTCATCAACTTAAACACCTTGCACTGCGTCATCATAAGCGCGCACAGATTGCTTTAGATCTATTGAGGCGTCCTGACAGATTGTTGGGGGTGATTTTAATTTGTAATAACCTTGCCAATACGTTTGCAGCATTTGTTGGATCTTTGATTGCATCGCGATTGTTTGGGCAAGGCGGCCTAGCTTTTTTAGTAGGGCCTTTATTTTTAACTTTATTACTGTTAATTTTTGGTGAAGTAACGCCAAAAACCTTTGCGGCTTATCGACCACAAACGGCTGCATTTTCTTCCGTATTGACGTTAAAGTTTTTGCAAAAATTATTAGCGCCGTTATTATGGATGATTAACTTATGTAGCCACACGTTATTAAGGCCGTTTGGCATCCTTCCGCAGCAAAATACTGATGTGCAGTTAAGTCGCGAAGAACTTCGCACGTTGGTTAAAGAATCAAGGGCACTGATTCCCGTCAAGCATCGAAAAATGCTCACCAGTATTTTGGATTTAGAGTATGTTACGGTGGATGATATCATGGTGCCAAAAAACGATATTGTCGGTATTAATATTGACGACAGTATCGAGGACATCCTTGAGCAATTATCGGCAGTACAGCATACCCGGATCCCTGTTTTTAAAGGTAGCCTTAACCAACCGATTGCCTTGCTCCATATGCGTAAGTTGGCGCGCTTTCTGGCGTCATGCAGTGAAGACGATGGTCAAAAAACCAAAGCCAATTTATTGCAACATACTGCAGAAACTTACTTTGTCGCCGCCGGTACACCATTGCATACACAGTTAAGTAATTTTCAAAAAGCTAAGCGACGCATTGGTTTGGTGGTGGATGAATATGGCGACGTTAAAGGTTTGGTGACTCTAGAAGATATATTGGAAGAGATAGTAGGAGAGTTTACCACGGATCTTGCCAACACTAGCCAAGACATTCATCCGCAACCGGATGGATCATTTATCATTGATGGTTCCGCAACAATTCGCGACATCAATAAAGCTTTGAAATGGCACTTACCTAAAGATGGCCCTAAAACTTTTAGTGGTTTAATCATTGAGCGGTTAGAGTTTATTCCTGATAATGCGTTGTGTTTGCGACTGAAGGATTATCAAATTACTGTGCTGCAAGTTAAAGACAATATTGTGCGTGCGGCAAGAGTGGTCAGGGAAGATAAGCCTGAATAATTGAATACTGCTTGTCCGTGAGTGGCAATCCACCCAATAAAAAATCCCCACACGCTTTGCGGCGTGTATGATGTTGACGCAGTTTGTCATGCGCACGGTGTTATTAGCAGAAATCTTGGACTTGGTGACTTTCAGCAAGGTTAGTCTAGGGAAGAGGGTGGTGTGATGTTTACGCGTAAACCAAAAAAATTGAAGATAGCATTACTGCTTTACGCCGCTGTATTGGCCATCAGTACTTCCCAGTATGTTCTTGCTGAAAGTGACTCAACTACTCTTGCAGCGTCATCGCGTTGGACTAAAAATAAAATTCTGGTCTGTTGGGAAAACGGATCCGAGGCAACATTAACCGAACAAAATTGGGTTCGTAACCGTATCCGGGCAACATGGGGTGCTGCTTCTGCGGTTTCTTTTATAGGCTGGGAGAGCTGTGATACTTCGACAAGCGCGGGTATCCGAATTTTAATCGAAGATGCAGCGCCGCATGTCGTTGCCCTGGGAAAAAATTTAAGAAATAAAAGCAATGGAATGGTCTTGAATTTTTCTTTTGCAAACTGGGGCGCCAGTTGTCGCAGCAACGCATTAAGTCGCAGTTGCATTGAATCAATTGCCATTCATGAGTTCGGTCATGCACTGGGTATCGCACACGCGCAAAGCTTGCCGATCACAGACCGTTCGCTCTGTGATGATGCGCCTTTAGGGCGCAAAGCAGATATAGTGATACATCCCTTAGATTATCGTTCAATCATGAGCCACTGTTCTGGATCGGATGACAGCAATGACATTAGCGCAAGGGATCGCGCCATTATTAACAGCATGTACCCCAGAAACCTCGTGGATTTTAATGGCGATGGACGTACCGATGTTGCGTTGCTCGCTGTTCCTGATTTCAAAACCGTGCCGGTTGCCTTTGCATCTGGATCGGGCGCATTCAACGTGACTAACCTTGATGCCAGCGCGGATGCAAACGCTTTTGATCTGGCCATATTCAATGGCTACGCGGGCGCGGAAGGTGTAAAAATTATCCATGGTGATTTTAATCATGATGGTTTCACAGACCTTGTTGTCGCAGGTGGTAGCTCTGGTACGCTGCCAGTGGCTTTTTCGAAAGGTAACGGTGATTTTAGTCTGACAGATTTTCCGATTTCGGAACTTGATCCCATTATCGATTTTGGATGGGTGGCTAGAAAGCCAGGCGTGCAGTTTGTCGCAGGCGATTTTAATGGCGATGGTCGATTGGATATTGCCTTGACGGGCGGTGTTGCTCCCTTGATGGCGAATGCTGGGCCAATGACGTCTCAAAAAGTGACCACCATCCCGGTCGCATTCTCAACCGGTACTGGGTATTTTTATGTCACCGGTCACACAGTTGCCAACTTTCCGGCTTGGGCAGCAAGATCAGATGCTAAAGCGATAGGTGGAGACTTTAACGGCGATGGTCGCACGGACATTGCGCTGGTTGGCATAGATGGGCGGAATGAAGATGGGGGTGGTGTGGATGGGGCGAATGTGGATGGGTGGAATGGCGTGCCGATCGCGTTTTCCAATGGTAATGGATCGTTTGATATCACCACCATGACAAACGCTTCCATATTGAAGTTTGTAGCCTGGGCTCACTCCCCCGGCGCTCAAGTGCTCAGTGGCGATTTTAATGCTGATGGGCGGACTGATTTGGCGATTGTCGGTCGTTTGGGGGCAGTGACTTTACCCGTTGCGTTTTCGAATGGTGATGGCAGCTTCAGGGTAGCGAACGCTTATGTCGGTCATGATTTTCAGGTTATGGCAAGCACAGTGGGTGCTAAAATTCGCGCCGCCGATTTTAATGGGGATATGCGCACAGATATTGTGATCGCTGGTTTGGCAGATTTGATGGTGTTGCCGATGGCCTTCTCAAAAGGGAATGGTCGCTGGCGATTGACCAATAACCCTGTCGTTGATTTTCCGGCTTGGAGTGCGATGGCCGATACCACCTTGCTGTTGGGTGATTTTGATCGAAACCGCGCTTATGATTTGGGTCTCACCGGTTCGATGGAATGGGAGTCATTGCCGATGGCGCTTTCAACATCCCTTGGAAATTTCAAAGTTACCCAAGCATCACTTAACCAATTCGATACCATTAGCCAATTTGCGCAATGGGCTTCGCAGTCAGGGGTTAAAGTCATTACAGAATAACTTTCCTTGTTTTGCTGGGGCGTCAATCAATTGAGTGGGTGGTAGTTATTTGTTCAGCTATTTCTTGATCATGCGAATTCCCCATTTCTTTATGCGGTGAGAGTAGCTAAAAAGCACAGGTTGTAAAATTATTGAAGATTAGGGAGTGGATATGTCTAGCGATTTAAAAACGACGGTACTGCACGCCGAGCATCAACGCGCAGGTGCCAAGCTTGTTCCGTTTCATGGTTGGGACATGCCGCTGCATTATGGTTCACAGTTAGAAGAGCATCATCAGGTGCGCAAGGGCTGTGGGATTTTTGATGTGTCGCATATGCAGGTGGTAGATATAGCTGGGGATGAAGCGCAATCCTTTTTAAGTTGGATGCTTAGCAATGATATTGCACGGCTCACACAGCGGGGTCAGGCGCAATACACCTTGATGCTCAATACATCAGGTGGGATTTTGGATGATTTGATCGTTTATCGCCGTGCCTCTGGTTATCGTTTAGTACTGAATTGTGGTTGTGCGGCCAGCGATATTGCTTGGTTGCGTCAGCACTTGTCGGCGCAAGTGGCTTTTGCGCAGGTGAAATTACAGGTGCGTACGGATTTGGCGATTTTAGCCATTCAAGGTCCGCAGGTTTTTGCGCACTTGGCGACAATATTCGACACTGATTTCGCACAGCGAGCGCAACAACAAAAATCATTTACCAGCTTTGAGCTCGGTGAAGTACAAGTGGCTCGCACCGGCTATACCGGTGAGTTAGGGGTTGAGTTGATCTTGCCGTTGGCACAAGCGGTTTCCGTGTGGCAGGCGGCGATGCGGGCGCAAGTGGTACCGATTGGTTTGGGGGCGCGTGATACCTTGCGTCTGGAGGCGGGCTTAAATCTCTATGGTCAGGATATGAGTGATCAGTTCACGCCGGATGCTTCCAATGTTGCTTGGGCTGTTAAAATCGATGCGCACGAATTTATTGGTAAAGCGGCGCTACAAGCGTATCGTGCTGAGGGCATAACAAAACAACTAGTGGGTTTGCAGTTGCAAGGCAAGGGCGTGTTGCGGCATGGCATGACCTTGCAACAGTCAGGTGTTGATGTGGGTGAAATTACCAGTGGTTCATTTTCGCCGACCTCCGGTCACAGCATTGCGTTGGCGAGAGTCGCTAGCGTTGCTTTAGAACGTCATGCCGATCAACCCATTCACGTTTTGCTGCGTGGTCAGTTGTTGCCGATTAAGCTACTGCGACCGCCGTTTATCAAGCAAGGAAAATGGCTGGCCAGTGCGTATTAGCAAATTTCATAAAATAAATAGTTGATAAGTGCCGCGTGCTCTTGGAAAATGCCTACAAAATGCGTTATTTTGCACCATCTAATTAAACCCTATGGATCAATTTATAAAGGAAGACCTGGTTATGAGTCATATCCCAGCTGAATTAAAATTTCTCACCACTCATGAGTGGGTGCGTGTGGAAGCCGATGGCACTGCTTTTATTGGTATATCGGATCATGCGCAAAGCGCGATGGGTGATTTGGTTTATGTTGAATTGCCTGAAGTGGGGACCACCATTAGTGCTGGGGAAGAACTCGGTGTGGTCGAGTCGGTGAAAGCCGCTTCTGATATTTATGCGCCCATATCGGGTGAAATTCTCGCGGTGAATGACAACTTAAGTGAATCCCCTGAATTGATTAATACCGATCCTTACGGTGACGGTTGGATTTGCCAAATTCAACTGCAAGATCCTATTGAATTGGATGATCTGTTAAGCGCGGAAGATTATTCTGAGCAATTAGAAGAAGACGAAGAATAATTCTCACCGAATTCCGCCTGACCGATCAGGCTCATTACTCAGCAGGGCTAACACCCAGCTCTGTGTCATAACCGAGTTAATTTAATGCCGTATATTCCGCATACTCAGGAAGATACTGCGCAGATGCTAGATCAGCTGGCGCTGTCGCAGACACAAGATTTATTTGATGAGATTCCACTGAGTTTGCGATCACCTAGTTTGCAAAATTTATTGGTGGGTGAAAGCGAGATGCAGGTGATGCGGCAGATGCAGCAGCGTGCTGATCTGGATCGTTATCAACTCAGTTTTCTTGGTGCCGGTAGTTATCATCATCACATTCCGGCAGCGGTTTGGGACCTAGTCGGTCGTGGTGAATTTTTAACGGCTTATACGCCGTATCAAGCAGAAGCTAGCCAAGGCACCTTGCAAGTCATCTATGAATACCAAACCATGATGGCGCGATTAACCGCGATGCCCGTTGCCAATGCTTCTTTATATGACGGCGCGTCTGCATTAGCCGAAGCGATTTTGATGGCGGTCCGCGCCAATCGCCAGACGCATGCGAAAAATATTTTGATGCCTGACAGCGTGCATCCGCTTTATCGCGAAGTCTGTCAGCGTTTAACCGCCGCGCAGGATGTCGTCCTACATGCGCTGCCATTTAATCCTCTAACGGGTCAAATTGAGCAAGCAGTTTTAATGCAATTTGTTGACATGGATGTTGCTGCCGTTGTGGTGGCGTCACCGAATGTATTTGGGGTGATAGAAGAAGTGCATGCGCTCACCAATTGGGCGCATCAACAGCAAGCGCTGATGATTGCGGTGGTCAACCCCATTAGTTTGGTGGTGTTGGTGCCGCCAGGTGAGTGGGGTGAAAAGGGTGCGGATATCGCCGTGGGTGAGGGTCAGCCTTTAGGGGTTCCGGTTGCTTCGGGTGGTCCGTATTTTGGTTTTATGTGCGCGCAGCAGCAATGGATTCGACAAATGCCTGGTCGTCTGGTGGGTCGCACCTTGGATCGCCATGGCAAGCCAGGTTTCACTTTAACCTTGCAAGCACGCGAGCAACATATTCTCCGCTCGAAAGCCACTTCCAACATCTGTACCAATCAAGGTTTATTAGTCACGGCCGCCACAGTTTATATGAGTTTGCTGGGCCCAGAAGGGTTGAAGCAGGTGGCATTAGCCAGTCATACCAATCGCCAGCAATTAGTTGCACAGCTGCAGACTAAGGGTTTTGAGATTTTATTTTCCGGGCCAAGTTTTCATGAGCTGGTGGTGCGCTTACCTGTGGCAGTCGAGCCTGTGTTGGATCATTTGGCGCAGCAGGGTATTTTGGCGGGCGTGGCTTTATCGCCGTGGTTTGAGCAATTCCCCAATTGCTTGCTCATGTGTACGACTGAAGTGCATACCGTTGAAGACCTTGACCAATTGGTGCAGCAACTCGCGCAAGCCGTCGCGAAAATTGCCGCTGTCCCCGTTCGTGCGGCTGAATTGTTTGGCGTATAAGTGCTGGGCCTGTAATTTATAAGTGTGTCGTTATCTAACGCGAAAAAAGGTTTTTATGTCGATAACCGTTATGGATTCGCAATTGATTTTTGAGAAAAGTCGTCGTGGTCGTCAAGCCAGTGCTCAAGTGACTGCGCAACTCGAGGCTGACAAGGCGCTGGCCGATATTCCGGCGGCGCTGCGTCGACGTTCGGCGGTGGGTTTGCCGGAAGTTTCAGAGTTACAGGTGGTGCGGCACTACACCAATTTGTCCGCTAAAAATTTCGCGATTGATAAAAATTTTTATCCGCTAGGATCTTGCACCATGAAATACAATCCGCGTGGTGCGCATAAGGCGGCAAGCTTTCCAGGTTTTTTGCAACGTCATCCATTGGCGCCCGCTTCACACAGCCAGGGTTTCTTGGCGTGCATGTTTGACCTGCAGCAAATGTTGGCCGAGGTCACCGGTATGCGTGCGGTGTCGTTAACGCCGATGGCTGGTGCGCAAGGTGAGTTTGCGGGTGTTGCTATGATTCGGGCCTATCATCAATCACGCGGTGATCTAGCCAGACAAGAAATGCTGGTGCCGACGGCCGCACATGGTACCAATCCGGCAACCGCCGTAATGTGTGGTTATCGTGTGGTAGAAGTACCGGTGGATGCCTCCGGCGATGTTGACCTTGCTGAACTGAAAGCCAAGGTTGGTCCACAAACGGCGGGGTTGATGTTAACCAATCCTTCGACCTGTGGCGTGTTCGAACGCAATATTTTGTCGATCGCCCAAGTGGTGCATGATGCCGGTGGTTTGTTGTATTACGACGGCGCTAATCTTAACGCCATCATGGGGCAAGCCCGTCCGGGTGATATGGGTTTTGATGTGCTGCACCTGAATTTGCATAAAACGTTTGCCACGCCGCATGGCGGTGGTGGACCTGGCGCAGGCCCGGTTGGCGCTAGCGCGCGCTTGGCCGCTTTTTTACCAGGGCCTTGTGTTGCCCAAGATAAAATCACAGGCCGTTATCGTTTTCAAGCGGCACTAGAAACGCCTCAGTCGATTGGTCGCTTGTCGGCATTTATGGGCAACGCAGGTGTCTTGGTGCGCGCTTATTTTTATGCGCGTGTCTTGGGTCGTGAAGGCATTAAGCGTGTTGGTGAATTTGCGGCACTTAATGCCAATTATCTGATGCAGCGTTTGCGAGAAGCAGGTTTTGATTTGGCTTATCCCGAGCGGCGTGCCACCCATGAATTTATTATTTCGTTTCAGGCTCTACAAAAAAAAACCGGTGTCAGTGCTATGGATATGGCCAAGCGTTTGTTGGATTATGGTTTTCATGCACCGACCACGTACTTTCCGTTGCTGATTCCCGAGTGTTGGCTAATCGAACCCACGGAAACCGAAGATCTTGATACGCTGGATGCGTTTGTTAAAGCTCTGATCACCATTCGTGAGGAAGCGCTGTACAATCCCGAACTGGTGAAAACTGCACCACATACCTTGCCGGTGAAGCGCTTAGATGATGTGTTGGCGGCTAAGCAACTGGATTTGGTGTGGCGGCAGGTGGCGACTGTTTAATTCCACCGTCAGTTTTTCTCAAGGTTAAAAAACGATTGATAAAGTACTTCGTCGATCACATTCAAATTAAATTGAAACATGTCGATAAATTCATGCAGGCCATTATTCAGAATTTCATTCATGCTCGCATTGTCAATCGAAGCACACAGTTTGGCCATTTCATCCTTGGCGGCACACGCGACACCCAGCATGCTGGTGATGTCGGCAAGTGAGCGAGCGGCGGTGTGAATGCAGAAATGGATGGAACGCGGGAAATGTGGATCCAGTACCAGAAACTGTGCTACGTCGCGGTAATTCACGCGGTGCAGTTGTTTTCGGTACATTTCAAAACCACTGACGGACTTTAGCACCGCCCCCCATTGCACCGTGTCGTAAGGTGAATCGACCACCTCGCCACTGGGCAGCAGGATAAAATATTTGACATCGAGCATGCGGGCGGTTTTATCGGCACGCTCCAGTAATCGGCCCAGGCGTGCAAAATGCCAGCCTTCACCGTGTGACATGGTGTTCTCGGCAAGTCCGGTCAATAAATGATTCGCGCGATGCACCTGTCCAAAAAACGCCTGCAAATCATCAATTTTTCTTTTGCGGCTGTGGGCTTGTACCAAATGGTAAAGCGCATTAATGGTCTCCCACATCTCCGAGGAAATAATCTCGCGTACGGTGCGCGCATTTTCCCGCACATTTTGGATGCAGCTAAGAATTGAGTTAGGATTGTCACGATCAAAAGTTAAAAAATGGAGGACATTTTTTTCATTGTAATTTTGATAGCGGGTATAAAAATCCGCCTCGTCGCCTGACGCCTTCACTAGAGGGTCCCATTGGGTATTTTCACGCTCCCACCCCATATCGAGAATGAGGAAGGCATTGACATCGATGAACCGCGCCACATTATCCGCCCGCTCAAGATAGCGATTCATCCAGTAGATTGAATTGGCGACACGGCTCAGCATAAGTTTCCCTGTTTATATCAATTAAGGTTAGGTTCAATTAATGAAGATCGAGTTCAAACAATTAAGATTGGGTTCCAGTTTCTTGGCTCAAAAAGCTGTGCTCATAATAGGCCGAATTATAAATGCCTGGTGTGAGCAATATGCTGGATTTTTCATCGCCCAGTACCCAGGTGTCTTTGCTGCCACCACCTTGTGAGGAATTGACAACGAGCGATCCTTTGGTCAAGGCAACCCGAGTGAGTCCGCCCGGTAGTACAAAAATTGATTCACCATAAAGAATGTAGGGTCGAAAATCGACATGTCGTCCTTCAATGCTGTCGCCGATGATGGTCGGCGTGCGTGATAAGGCGAGGGTAGGTTGGGCAATATAATCCCGTGGACTGGCTTTGATTTTATCAGCAAATTCGCTGCGCTCCTTGGCGGTTGATTGGGGGCCGATCAGCATGCCGTAGCCGCCGGAAAGGTTGACCGCCTTGACCACCAGCGAATCCAGATTGGCCAGCACATGCTGACGGTCTTTGGCGTCATTGCAGATGTAGGTAGGCACATTGGCGATGATCGGATCTTCACCGAGATAATAGCGAATGATCTGCGGGACATAAGCATAAACCGCTTTATCATCGGCAATGCCGGTGCCGGGTGCGTTGGCCAGCGTGACATTGCCTTTTCTGAAGCAGTCCATAATGCCAGGAACACCCAGCAGTGAGTTTGGGTTAAACACGGTCGGATCGAGAAAGGCATCATCTATTCGACGATAGATAACATCGACCTTCTCAAAGCCGCGCGTTGTCCGAAGCATGACGTGGTCGTCAATGATGGTCAGATCGGAACCTTGCGCCAACTTGACGCCCATTTGTTGCGCCAGAAAGCTGTGCTCGTAATAGGCGGCATTATAAATGCCGGGCGTCAGTACAATGACGTTTGAATCTTGTATGCCATTCGGTGCGCTATGGCGCAGTGTCTCATAAAGGTGATCACCATAATTGGAAACCGGGCGCACTCGCATCGCTCGAAACGCTCTGGGCATGGTACGCTTTTGAATAGAGCGGTTTTGCAGGACGTAAGAAATTCCGGATGGACAACGCAGATTGTCTTCCAGTACATAAAATTGACCATCCCCATCACGTACCAAGTCGGTGCCGGTAATGTGAATCCAGATGCCTTTGGGCGGCGACAAGCCCTCGCACTGTTTGAGGTAGCATTCGGACGACAATACCAGCTCAGCAGGAATAACCTTGTCTTTAAGAATTTTTTTATCGTTATAAATGTCGTTGATAAACAGGTTGAGTGCTTCAATTCGCTGTTTTAATCCGCGTTCCAAGATTTTCCATTCGGGCGCAGTGACTACACGTGGCAGAATATCAAAAGGCATAATCTTTTCAGTGCCTTTTTCATTGCCGTACACATTAAAGGTGATGCCCTGCTGGTGGAGTGAATGCTCAGCTGCTTTTTGGCGCCGACGTAAAGCCTTGGGAGAGAGCGCATTCACATGCTCTAGCAGGGGCAGAATATCTGCTCGGGGGGAACCGTCTGGGGCAATCAGTTCGTCATAAAATCCGCCCGTATCGTAGTCTTCAAAATTCACGGTTCGTTTTTCCTTGGTTTGTTTTTTCCTGAATAAAAAATTAATCGTACTTTAATTCACGCACTTTCACGTCCACGGTCAAGGTTTCGGTACCGCCGCCCTTATAAATGGTGCCGGATGTGGGTGTGGCATCAATGTAATTACGTCCGCAGGCGACACGAATATGATCTTGGGCTACCGCACAGGCATTCGTGGGATCAAAGCCGCGCCAGCCGATGTAAGGCAGATAAATTTCTGCCCACGCATGGGACGCATCGGACTGTATTTTATTAGCATAGTCTGTACCAGTGTAAATGTATCCCATGCGATAACGCGCAGGAATGCTAAGCAGTCGCGCCATGCAGATTAATAAATTGGCAAAATCCTGACACACCCCCCGACGCGAGCTGTAGACCTCAAATGGAGTGGTGTTCAGCGACGTGCTGCTGGATACATATTTATAATCGCGGAAAATACTGGTCGTCATATCTTCTATGGTTTCAAGTAGACGATAATCGTTGCGCTTCACAAAGCTCATGGCATATTGCGTTAACTCGGTGAGCTGTGATTCTGGCAGCTCGGACGGCAGCAGATAAGGCATCATCATTTGGCTTTGCCATGGCATCCAGATCAGCGGAATAAACGTTTGGCGCAGCGACAAACTATGATCGTCTGGGGGCGCTGCAAAAATCTTGACATGACTGATCGCCTCAACGGAGAGCTGGCGATAGGGCTTATCAATAATGCAGTGGATCGACTGATTACTGAAAACGTCCTCATATTGAATTTTTTCGGCGGGTGAGGAAATGGTCAGCTTGGAATACACTACTTCTTGAATCTGATCATCGGTGGGTTGCAGTCGAAAGACATGCGTACTGTGTTCCACCGCTTCCGTGTATTCGTATAGCGTTTTATGTTGAATTTCAAATAATCGATAACTCAGCGATTTACCCTCGGGTGCTTGCGTAATGGCACGCACGTTCAAAATAAATGCTTGCGCCTGCTCAGCCTGGGATTGCGCCATAAACGCACTCGTCTTTTGTTGCACTTGTGGATGTGCATGCGGTTGCACCTTTGGTTTTACTGAGGTCAGATTGATAGTCTTAACCGTTTTAACCGGTTGATCGTGTTGCACCGCGCTGTTGCTGATGATGGTGCCGCGTCGCACAATAATCATCTGCCCAGGTTGCATTTGTTGCCACAGTTGTTTTTCGGGTTGGTTATTACTACCAGGGGTGTCGCGATCAAGGTCACTACTAGCAGCATTATCGTTAAAAGGAAAAGAACTGACGATTAGCGCTGTACGATAGGCGTCGCGTGGATCATTTAATCTGATCCGGGCTGCGTCGGACTCATAAGTGGTTTGGTTGTCAGGTGGCAGTATGCGCGTGTAATACATCTGCTTAGGCGATTGGGTGCCATGAAAACACGCGATGCTGCTGCCATCGCTGAAATACATATCGGAACTGCCCAGTCGATCAAAACGTTGGAACCACGAATGCAGCACTTCAGGATCGAGATCGGCAATTCGCCGTGCACCCAATTCGTGCATTTGCTCTAAAAGGGTGCAAAAGGCAAGTTCAGAATCGGTCTTACCGAGCGGTTCTTGCAGGTTGGTTGGGCTGCCTTGGCGTTTTTTAAGCTCGGACTTGTCCAGATCACCATTGTGCATAAATAAAAAATCGCGCCCAGCAAAGCTGCGGGCAAAGGGTTGGGCTTCTGCATGGCTATAGCCCTTGCTGGCACCGCGAATTTTGCAGAAAAAAACGGTGGAGCGAAAATTTGACCAGTCGGTAATGGCATCTACTAATACCCGCTCACCATGGGCGGCCGGGTTTTTGATGACCATTGCGGAGGCATTGTCGCCGGGATACCAGCCAAAGCCCCAGCCATGCGAGTGGCTCCCTCCGGCTTTTTCGGGAAGGTTGATGCTGATTGACGGTGAGCTTTTGCTATCAAGGCTGATGGCAAGAATATCACTGGTAAGCGGTAGAATCGTAAACACGCAGTGCTCCAAAGGTCCTGAAATACAATGCAGATTATATAGTTGATGATTCCATGACCCTAATAGATTATGGTGCGCAAAAAGCGATTTAATTTGAGCCGTGTCATTTTAGCCATTTAATTTAAACGATTGCATGTAAAGGTTTTGATCTATATGAGCATCACTGCTGCCTTGTACCATCTAACACATTACCGCTATGACCGCCCAGTAACGCTCGGGATGCAAACCATTCGTTTGCGACCGGCGCCGCATGTGCGGGCCAATATTCAATCCTACTCTTTGAAAATATGGCCCAAGCAGCATTTCATCAACTGGCAGCAAGACCCGTTCGGTAATTTTCTGGCCAAAGTGGTTTTCACTGAGAAGGTTAGCGAATTTAAAATAGAAGTCGATCTGCTGACCAAAATTTGTGTGTTTAATCCGTTCGATTTTTTTCTTGAAGATTACGCCAAAGATTTTCCTTTCCGTTACGAAGCCACTCTAGAAGAGGAGCTCGCGCCCTATCTCGAAATTAAAGAAAAGGATGCTGCATTGCTGGCATGGGTGGAAAGCGTCGACTGCTCAGCGAAAAATATGGTGGATTTTCTGGTAGCGATTAATCAGAAGCTACATCTAGCACTCAACTACACTGTGCGTCTCGAGCCGGGTGTTCAGTCTTGCGCAACCACCCTTGAACTCGGTAGCGGTTCGTGCCGGGATATGGCGTGGTTTTTATGTCAGGCACTGCGGCATCTGGGGCTTGCCAGTCGGTTTGCCTCCGGTTATCTGATACAACTTGCTGCCGACGTAAAATCGCTGGATGGCCCAAGCGGTACCGATGTTGATTTCACGGATCTGCATGCCTGGACAGAAGTATATTTGCCGGGTGCCGGTTGGGTAGGGCTGGATCCCACCTCAGGACTCTTTACCGGCGAAGGCCATATTCCACTTTGTTGTACACCCAATCCATCCAGTGCTGCACCCATTACTGGGACGTTAGAGAAGGAGGCGCAGGCAACGCTCCAGCATGCCATGACCCTCACGCGCTTGGTGGAAGCGCCGCGCGTGACCAAGCCTTATTCGGAAGAACAGTGGTTGGCGATTGATGCGATGGGCATCCAAGTTGATGCTGCACTTAAACAACAAGAGGTTCGCCTCACCATGGGCGGTGAGCCAACGTTTGTGTCACTGGATGATCGTGAAAATAATGCTTGGCATTATGCTGCGCTGGGTGGGAATAAAAAAGCGCTTGGTCGTGAGATGTTGAATCGGTTGCGGGCGCGATTTGCACCTGGGGGCTTGCCCATGATGATTCAAGGTAAATGGTACCCGGGTGAAATCTTACCGCGCTGGGCGATGCCATGTTTTTGGCGACGTGATGCTGAGCCGATATGGCAAGATGCGAATTTACTTGCCGATCCAGAGCAGTCGCTCGGCCATACTTTAAAAACAGCAGAAGATTTTTTAAGTGTGCTGGCCGCAGCGCTTGGCATACCCGCATCCTACCTGCTGCCGGCGCGTGAGGATACCCCGTATTATTTGTGGAAAGAACGCAAGCTGCCGCTGCAAGACGACCTGATGGAGTTGGATGTTTTAGAGAAAGCCGAGCGCGCGCGTCTGCAAACTCTGATGGAAGAAAATCTGAATGCGCCGATCGGTTATGTTTTACCGTTGCATTATTCGCATCGACGCCGATGTTGGATCAGCAATCGATGGCAATTCAAAAGCCCGCACATGATTTTGTTAACCGGTGACTCGCCATTAGGTTTGCGTTTGCCGCTGGGCAGTTTGCCTTTCCCGCATAATGCCTATCAAGAAATCTGCCCGCAGCGTAGCGCGTTCGCGATGACCGAATCGTTGCCGAAGCATGATGAACTGCAATTCACACTTGCCAACCACCATCAAACGGATGACAGCATTTTTTATAACGACACTAACGGGCTGATACGCACCGCGCTTTGCGCCGAAGTGCGCGGCGGTGTCCTGCATCTTTTCCTGCCGCCGTTGGCATGGGTGGAACATTTTCTAGAGCTGATCGCGGCGATTGAATCCGTAGCCGTTCAATTAAAAATACCCGTTGTGCTGGAAGGTTATACGCCGCCGACGGATACTCGGCTGATGCATTTCAGCGTTACGCCCGACCCGGGGGTTATCGAAGTCAACGTTCAGCCGGCTGATAGCTGGGAAGACTTAAAGACCATCAGCATCACGCTCTATGAAGAAGCCAGATGGGCACGCTTATCTACTGAGAAGTTTATGCTGGACGGGCGACGCATTGGTACGGGTGGTGGCAATCATATCGTGCTGGGTGCGGCATCACCGCAAGATAGCCCCTTTTTGCGACGCCCCGATTTGCTGCGATCGCTGATCAGCTTTTGGCAAAATCATCCGTCTCTCTCTTATTTATTCGCGGGGATGTATATTGGTCCCACCAGTCAGTCACCGCGTATTGACGAAGCCCGCCACGATTCACTCTATGAGTTGGAGATAGCCTTTCAACAAATCCCGGAAAAAACCGAGGTGCCGCCTTGGTTAGTGGATCGCCTATTTCGCAATTTGCTGGTGGACTTAAGCGGCAACACACACCGTGCCGAATTTTGTATTGATAAGCTCTATAGTCCCGACAGCGAGCGCGGTCGGCTAGGCTTGTTGGAGATGCGCGGATTCGAGATGACGCCCCATCCGCAAATGAATTTGGTGCAGTCCTTGTTATTGCGTGCTTGCATCGCCCATTTCTGGCAGACGCCTTATACCGAAAAACTGGTGCGCTGGGGCACGCGGTTGCATGATCAATTTATGCTGCCGCATTATATTGGAGAAGATTTTCGTGACGTGTTACGCCACCTCCAAGTCGGAGGCTATTCGTTTGCGCCCGAGTGGTTTCAACCTTTCTTTGATTTCCGTTTCCCTGAATGCGGCAAGGTGCAAATTGGTGATGCGATCTTATCGCTGCGTACCGCGCTGGAGCCGTGGCCAGTCATGGGTGAGGAGCCTGTGGGTGGTGGCGTTAGTCGCTCGGTCGATGCCAGTATTGAACGTATTCAGGTCAGCGTAACCGGTTTGGTAGAAGGCCGACATATCGTGACCTGCAACGGAAGGCAGGTGCCTTTAACAACCACTAACACCAATGGCGTGCAGGTTGCCGGCGTACGTTTCAAGGCGTGGTCGCAATTTTCTAGTTTGCATCCGACGCTGCCGATTAATGCACCGCTCACCTTCGATGTGATCGACACGGTGCAGCAACGTTCATTAGGTGGCTGCACCTATCATGTCACGCATCCTGGGGGACGGGCGCATCACACTTTTCCCGTGAATGAGAATGAAGCGGAAGGCCGACGGTTGGCACGTTTCGAGGCATTGGGGCATACCCCCGGAAAACTACGGATACCCATAATGGAAGCAAATCCAGAATTTCCTTACACGCTTGATCTGCGTTATCGGTTATCGTAGAAAAGGTGTTGTCATTCATTGGTTGAGTGTGTGCTGCGGGCAGGTCGGTTGGCGACAATTTCGTTTGCGATAATGTTGCCAATGACGGCAGTTTGGTATGTTCCAGAGAATATAAACCTCTTAGCGATTGGTTTTGTGCAGTATTGGTTAGGAGTCCATTCTGACGTAGTGTTTTTTGTGCTAAGGCTAAAACGTGCGCTTCACCCTCGAATCTTAATAATTTAACGGATTGTTGTAGGCTGCTGTCAAATTCTATATTGATCTTCAGGCTGGGGAGCATATGGATTTCTCTGGTAGGTTTATCAATCAATGACTCTGCGCAGTCTATTGATCGTATATGTCCGTTAATTGAAAGTTTGATGACAGTTCTATTGCGCTCACCGATGAGTGAGGGGCTGGAGCGAGAGGGGTTGGTGAGTATAGGGTAGGCTAGTGCAGGGCTAGCAAGTTGCAGATTTTATAACCGCCGCTGAATGAATACATCCGCATCACCCCAGACAAAGGCTAGCGTCAATTGTTTTACCAATACAAAAGCAGGGTGATCGAGCGCATAGCTGACGCTTATAATGCGTGTGCCAGGCTGACACAAACTTAAATGCTCCGTGATGTAATCAATCGCTTGCTCGTTAAATGCGGTGCCATATAAATAAATAACAGTGGCGTTGCTTAAATAAATATCCATGAAGTTGTCTGCTTGCCAGTGTAAATGTGCAATGCGCAACCGCTGGGAAATGGCGGTCGCTCTTGTAATAAAAATCGGATTGATGTCGATGCCAATCACTTGTTGGCAGGGGGTATGGCAGGCTAGCCAAAAAGCTAAGCGACCACGCCCGCAACCCAGCTCATAAAAACGGTCTTGTTCGGTGAGGGCTAAATGTTTGCACAGCCTTGCGAAATGCGGGATGGAAGTTTCGCCATAAATGCGTTGCACTTGATCATCGTCATGCTGACGCAGCGCCCAGCGGCATAAATGAGACACAGGCGTAAAAAAATAGCGCCATTGCAACCAGATATCAGCAATGACGTAGCGGGGTTTTCGGTAATAAAGCCAGACAAGTTTGCAGTCGTCCCACAGCTCCCAGCCGATATAGCGGAAGCCCATGCCTAAATCGGTCCACCAGCTCATGGGCGAGCGCTCATCGAGGTGAGCTTATGGGCATGGTAGGTTTAAAGGTGTGGATATCACGGATGCGGCGAACTATTTGCGAATAAAGACATGTAAGCGCCGTAACCTTGGGCGGTTAATTCGGCAACAGGAATGAATTTCATTGCCGCTGAATTCATGCAATATCGTTTGCCGGTGGGTGCAGGACCATCGTCAAACACATGGCCAAGATGTGAATCTGCGTGTTTGCTGCGCACTTCGGTGCGAGTAGAAAAAATGGAGCGGTCTTCATGCAGTGTGATCATTTGCATATCTAAGGGTTTGGTAAAACTGGGCCATCCGGTGCCAGATTCATATTTGTCCGTGGAAGCAAACAAAGGTTCGCCCGAAACAATATCGACATAGATTCCGGCTGCTTTATTGTCCCAATAGGCATTTTTAAAGGGCGGCTCAGTGCCTTCTTGCTGCGTCACTTTAAAAGACAAGGGCGCCAACTGCTGTTGTAATTGTGCAGCAGTCGGTTTTTGATAGCCTTGATAATTTTCTGCTTTAGACATATCGGTTCCTTGTGCCATTACTGGATTAACGAATGACATGTTAATTAACAGTAAGCCGGTGAGCAGTGAGATGGCGCTGAGCGCAAAAATACGCATTATTTAGAATGATCCAGCATGTATTGCACAGCATTTTTGATGTCGCCATCATTACATTCCATGCATAATCCTTTGGCGGGCATGGCATTTTTACCGGCAACGGCGGATGCGGCGAGTTTATCAATGCTGCCTGCTGCGGCTAAACGGACTTTCCAGGCTTCGGCATCACCAAGCTTGGGTGCGCCGGCAGCACCAGCGGCATGACACATGGCGCAGTGAGCTTGATAAGTTTTTTCACCGGTTAATGGTTCGGCAGCTGCCACGACGATTTGTGCAACTGCTTTGCTGCCGCAGCTTTCACCTTCAATGCAAACTTTGGCGACAGGCGCTAAACGCTCGGCGGTTGCGGTTTTGCTTAAAATGGAGCGCTCACCAAATGGGCGATCATTGCTAGCCTGTGCGCATATGTGAATACTAGCCATCAACGCAGCAGCTAAAAATACGCGAGAAGATAACAACTTCATATAACAACCTCAGTTAGTAGGAGAGTGTAGGCTTGTGAGTGGTGAGTATAAAGTGCTTTTCAGTCATAACCTAGTGCCTGTGATTTGAAAAATGATAATTTTGCTCACAAATTTGGGGAGGATCATTTTGAGGATCATTTTAATGAGGACAGTGTCGGTTTATTTAGTTGGCCAGAACTTCTGCATCTCGATAAATAAGAAAGAAGCCGTCCAGCTGATGAGTACTAAACCCGTTAACGCTTCGAGACCTGCTAAAAAACGCAGTGGGCCTAACGGGTGAATATCACCAAAACCTAAAGAGGTATAACTGGTAAAAGAAAAGTAGCTGCAATCCAGTAACGTGCCATTAAAATTGCCCGCTAAATGGCCGAATAAATCATAACCACTCATAAAATAATAACCAAAAGCAAATAACCAAATTTCTAAGACATGTACACATAAGATGCCAAACACCGCCACCAAAATCCGCGAGCGATGCCGCAAAATATCCAGCGTTGGCATCAACTTAGATAATCGATACAGCGCTTCATAGTGAATCAACACGGCTGTGGTGATCAGTATGCTATTAACGATAAAAATGGCGAGCATATGCAATCTCGATGAGGCTGGAAAAGGGGGCGGGTATCAAAACAAGACGCTTGACTATTGCGTGTAAAGACAAGTGCATCTTATCAAAAATTACTTAAGAAGAATGAGCGTCTGTTATGAAAAAATTCTGAGCGTTTTTTTATAGTTATGGTAACGTTGCAGCCTATCGAAAATAGGTGGCTTAGGTGTTTGGCTATTCATGCGTGCAGGCGTCCGTCTCTAATAAGATCGACACGTCGCGATTAATAAATAGTGCCCTACATCCGCAAGACACGACAGGGAGTTTGTAATGCTGAACAATTCGAACTTGCTGTTGCGTTTACGCCAGCCATTAATGTCTTGGCGGCAATCCTTTCAACAGTCATCCTTGCATACATCCTTAAACGCTCGCTTTATTAAAATTGATCCGCAATCCCTGTCGCTGGTTGCTGATGTCGATGGCCAATATCCCACGTTAAACAAAGGGTTAAGCTACGATATGGCTATTTTTGGTTTGCGTTGGAAACCACAACATACCACGCAACTACAAAACGTTATTTGGCAGCAAGAAAGTTTTTTACCCACTAAGCCTGCTCAGCCTCTACTTGGGTCATTTCAAGCCTTGTCTGATGTGGCGCAGAACATGGCCATTGAGTTACCCGATGGTACTGAGGGTTTGTTGGCGCGCAATCAATTAAGAAAAGCGGTGCAGCAGTTGCCAGCGGCCTGGCATTTTAGTGTATTGAAACTTTTACAGAAATTCCAAACCACAACAAACCCGCTGCAACAAAATCAATTGGCGCATACGATTTCCGATGTGGCATTTTGGTCGCAATGGTTAATTCGTGGCGTGTTGTTTGAAGGCAAGCTGCATGGTGAGCGATTCACCGAAGGGATTATTCCGGCACCTTTGTCGACCATTGCCGCTATGACCAACGCGGCGCTGGGTCGTCAGCAACTCGAGTTTGTGTATGACGATTACACCTTAAAAGCAGCCACCCTGCCCGGTCATGTGGATTTTGAAGCACTCGATTATGACAATCCCGTTGCCATTTTAGAGGCCATTGGGAGTATTCGTACGCCCGTGGGTTTTAATGATATGCAAGGCGGTCGTCCTGAGCATAACTTTCGTTTTAATCATGTGTTGATGGAATGGCAAATGCGCGGCGCCTTGCGAGGTTTTAATCAAGTGCTCGCAGGTGATGTCGGTGGTTGGCAATTAATCGCGACAGCGGCTGAGCGTGCGCACAAGGTTTTTAAAACCATGTTAGTCAATACGCCTGCAGAATCTTATCCGGCGGTACGCTTGCCCATTAAAGGTGTTCGCGGCGCATTAGGTTCTGTGTATCCGCTTCATGGGGTTTTTTATGAGGGTATAGGGGCAGATGAATTTTTGTTCCGACAAGGTTTGCGTAATGGCATTTATGTGGATAACGAGTGGGGGCAGACGGGCGCTAATAGCAGCATGTATAAATGGTTTGATATTGTCACCGGAACCGCGCAGTTGCGTCATGCCTATGCGTCTGATCCGCAAACCTTAGAAAAATTAGCACAGGTTTTGTTGGGCGAGCGGGATTCAGGTGAGCTGGGTGATAATCCGATTGATTCGATGCAGCGTGCTTTTGATTTATTAACGCGTCCAGATGCCCACATGAAAATGCTGGTCGATACGCATCAACAAGTGCAAACGCATGGATTGCTTGAAGATCAGCGACCAGAGGTGTTGCTGCAACGCTTAAGAGTGGCTTTTTGGGTGGCCGAGCATCGTATGGTGCATGGGCAATATGTGATGGCCGCTATTTATAAAACGACGCCTATTGGGGGCCAAAGTCGATCGCAAGGAACCGGCGGCAGTACACCGCCGTTTTTAAAGTTATTTCTGGATCAGACGCATCAAGCGGCCAACCGCATTATTGAACAATTACGACGTCAGTCCCTCACGCCTGAACAGCAAAAACAATTAGCTGACTACGAGCATCGGTTCGCCTATCAAAGTAAAGTCATGACCCATGTTCGCAATCACGGCATAAAGCTTGAGAAAAGTGAGACCCATGCTTCCTGAAGCTAATCAATTAACCGAAGTACGGTTAATCCAAACTTGTCGTGACGCTTTATATGGTTGCGTTGATCCTGTGCGTGTAAATTGAACCTATTGTCATGTTTAACTGAGGAGTATGAAGTGAAAATTTTTAACGGGATTTTAATCGCTGTTTTGGCAGCTGGTTTTGTTATCGGCCTCAGTGCATGTGCGACTACTAAGCACCAGAATAAACCGGCGGCGATAATTAAAAGTGAAATCGAATACCAAGTTGATGGCGTTGCGTTTAAAGGCTATATGGCTTATCCACAAGGGGAAAAAAATCTGCCGGGCGTGTTAATTGTGCATGAATGGTGGGGGCATAACGCTTATGCGCGTAAGCGTGCCGAGATGTTGGCGGAGTTGGGTTATGCTGCGTTTGCTTTGGATATGTATGGTGATGGTAAGTTAGCGGATCATCCCAAACAAGCGAACGAATTTATGACGCAAGCGCTCAATACTGACGGTGCGATTAAAAAACGATTTACTGCCGCATTAAAAATTCTTAAAGACTCCCCAATCACCGATGATAATAAAATGGCCGCTATCGGTTATTGTTTTGGCGGTGGTGTGGTGCTCAGCATGGCGCGAGCGGGTATGGATTTGGATGGCGTGGTTAGCTTCCATGGTTCGCTACAAAACTTAGCGCCGATTGCCCCAAACGTGACAGCAAAGTTTTTAGTGCTCAATGGTGCTGCCGATCCTTTCGTGACCACCGAACAAAAACAAGCGTTCAAAAACAGCATGGATGCCGCCAAGCTATCCTATGAGTTTATTGAGTACCCAGGTGCTTTACATGCGTTCACCGATCCAGAAGCAACCGCCAAAGGTGAAAAATTTAGCCTGCCATTAAAATATGATGCAGCAGCGGATAAAGCCTCTTGGGATAAAATGCAGGTATTTTTGAAAACGATTTTTCATTGATCAATAAGGTATGAATGAACCTAGCTAAATCGTTAACCTTGCCAAAAATATTGTTGTTACTGGCCGCGATTGCGGCCGGTTTTTTGGTGGCGCGTCATTTTTGGTTGGGACCAAAAGTAACCGCTTATGCGGTGCAGCAGGGCGATTTGCAGCAAACAATCGTCGCCAGTGGTCGGGTGCTCTGGCCGCAGAGAATTACGCTGGCAACAGAAATCATCGGGCGAGTGCAAAGTATCCCGGTGAGTGAAGGCCAGCAAGTGAAGCGCGGACAATTGCTGATTCAACTGGATGATGCGGATGCGCTTGCTCGCGTCAAGCAAGCGCAGTCCGCTGTGATGCAAGCCGAAGCAAAGTTTCGACAGTTAAATGAAGTGCTGCTGCCAACGGCACAAGAAAATCTCAAGCAGGCACAGGCTGATGTCAATCAACTGAGTGAGCAGTACAAGCGTATTCAAAAATTGCAACGACAAGATTTTGCCAGCCAAGCAGAGCTGGATACTGCGAAGCGCAATTTTACTGTCGCCAGCAGTCAGCTGAAGGCTGCGCAGTTAGCCGTGCGCAGTAATCAAAGTCGCGGGAGTGAGGTGGTTTTGGCCCATGCGAATGTTACGCAGGCTCGCGCCAACATACAGCAAGCACAGGTCCAGTTGGCGCAATTTCAAGTATTGGCACCAGAAGGCGGTATCTTAATTACGCGCAGCATTGAAGCCGGTGATGTCGCGCAGCCGGGTAAAACTTTGATGCTGTTGGCGGCGCAAGGTGACACCCAAATAGAAGTACAAATTGATGAAAAAAATCTGGGTCAATTGATGGTAGGGCAAAAAGCCTTGGTGTCTGCGGATGCTTTTCCCGCACAACAGTTTGAGGCAGAGCTGGCTTACATTAATCCCGGTATTGATGCGGCGCGCGGATCGGTGGAGATTAAATTACGCGTGCCGCAACCGCCGGAGTATTTACGCCAAGACATGACAGTCTCCGTGGATATCGCCACGGGTTTTAGTGGGAATACCTTGATCATCCCCACATCGGCAATACAAAATGCCAACACCGATTCCCCGTCGGTTTTGGTGGTGCGTCAACAGCGCGCGCAACGTCAGTCGATACGCCTGGGTTTGCGCGGCGATAATCAGGTGGAAGTACTCAATGGCTTACAGCGTAATGAGCCGGTGATCTTGTCGAACCAAAAGCTGATTACGCCAGGGCAGCGGGTGCAGGTGAACAACGAGCGCTCGCCATGACAACACCCACTTTTTTGCGATCAACCATTGGCTTTTTATGATCAACCATTGGCTGCCGTTTGAAGCGGTTTTAGCACTGCGTTTTATGCGTGAAGCTCGTATGCAAACCTTATTGATCGTTGCTGGTGTGGCATTAGGGGTGTCGGTGATTGTATTTATTTCGGCACTGATCAGTGGGCTGCAAAGTAATTTATTTCGTCGCACCTTGGATTATCAAGCGCAGATTGTGATCTTGCCACCCAAAGCGGTCGCCCGATCGTTGCGAAGTGACCCACAATTAGCAACGCGTATTCAGCCGCGTGCACAACGTTTGCAATCGGTGGATCAATGGCAAAAAGTGCGGGCGCAAATTGAGAAGTTGCCGGGTGTGATGGTGGTCGCGCCGGTGATTGCGGGTGCGGGGTTAGTATTACGTGCCGATGCCAGTCGCTCGGTGACGCTGACGGGTATTGAACCGGACAGTTATCTGAAATTAATTGCGCTGCAAGATAAAATCATTGCTGGTAATGCGCAGATCAATGGCACCGATATGATCATCGGCAGCGATTTGGCGAAAGACTTAGGCGTGTGGGCTGGTGACAAATTGATTGTGCAGACGGCATTTGGCGCGGCGCAAACGCTGATGATCAGGGGGATTTTCGACTTTGGTAATATAATTCAAAATCAGCGCACCGTGTATGTCGCCTTGCGCACCGCGCAAAGTTTATTGGATTTAGCCGGTGGTGCGACCAGTTTAGAAGTGAATTTAACGGAGCCTTTTACCGCCAAAACCGTGGCCGAGACTATCCAATCGCTCACTGGCTTGGATGCGCAAAGTTGGATCACCACCAATGCGCAATTTTTTACTGCCTTGGCGGCGCAATCCATGTCCAACACCATTATTCGTTTTTTTGTGGGCCTAACGGCTGCGCTGGGTATTGCCAGTGTGTTGGTGGTTTCCGTGGTGCAAAAATCTAAAGTAATTGGCATCTTGCGCGCCACCGGCACGTCACGACAGCAGATTCTGCGCTTGTTTTTATTGCAAGGTGCCTTGATGGGCTTGATGGGTTCTGCAGCGGGCGCTGCGTTGGGCTGGGGATTTTTAAGTGCATGGCGCAGTGTGGCCAAAAATGCGGATGGCACGCCGCTCTTTATCATTCATTTTGATCCGATGTTTTTTCTCTATGCCGCGCTGGGCGCGACACTGGTGGGAACCTTGGCTGCCGTTTTTCCGGCATTGCAAGCGGCGAGACTGGATCCGGCGGTGGCGATTCGTGGTTGAGAACACAAATGTCTCTACCGTATTGCGTTTGCAAGACGTGCGTAAAATTTATAATCCTGGTTTAGCCAACCAAGTTGAAGTTTTGCACGGCATAGATTTAGAGGTGGCGCGCGGTGAATTTGTGGCGCTGATTGGCCCGTCGGGTTCGGGTAAAAGTACCTTACTCAATTTAATTGGCTTGCTCGACAAACCCAGTGCCGGTGAATTGTGGATTACCGGTCAGCCAACGGCGCATTTAAATGACCGTGAACTGACGCGCTTGCGTGCCAGTGCGATTGGTTTTGTGTTTCAGTTTCATCATCTATTGCCGGAGTTTACCGCACAAGAAAATGTCATGTTGCCCTTGCTCGCCGCAAAAGGATTTGCGGATGCCGCCATGGTCAAACGTGCTGCCACTTTAATTGAGCAGGTGGGTTTAAACTCTGTCGCCGCACAAATGGCGAATCAACTTTCGGGTGGTCAACAACAACGTGTCGCGATTGCGCGTGCGTTGGTGATGCAACCTGCACTCGTGCTCGCCGATGAACCGACGGGAAATCTGGATACGAAAACCGCCGACAGCATTTTTGAATTACTGCGCAGCGTGAATAAAACCAGCGGCACCAGTTTTATCATCGTCACCCATGATCCGCGTTTAGCACAAAGGTGTGATCGGATTATTGAATTGGTGGATGGGCGAGTGGCGGTTTGATAAGCTCACCTACCGAACTGGTCCGGTACCTGAGCTCGTCAACGCAATTTAGTCCCTAAGTTGATTGATTTCAGGTGTGATAGTTTTGTTTGTATATGAGAGCTTTGCGCAAAGCTCTCAATTTAGTAGAGTTATTTCGCATCCAGCTCATCAAAATCTTCAGGTGACGTGTTGGGTACTTTTTTAATGGCATTTGAAAATAAATCTTTATTACCCTGTAGAGCTTTATTTTTTATATAGTCTTCTGTTAAAAGGGCTGACATTTTTTCAGCGACAGCAGACGCAATAAATTGATTAATGGAAATTGCATCTTTTTTAGCAAATAACTTTACCTGTTTATGCAGGAATTCTGGCAAACGTAAACTCAGAATACTCATCAGATCACACCTCGTATTTTTAAAAACCTTTGTGGAGTCACTGCTTGTAAATCAAATTTTTCGCTGCCTTCAAAATCTTTCACGTTAAAGGTAATAATACTTGGATTCAATAATGAAGTGCATCGTTTGTGCTCGAATCGGGCACCGTAGAGACAAGGGAGACCTTGTCTCTACAACGCTGAGAATATCAAAACGCTGTATGCCGTTTCTTCAATTCTATTCATTCTTTAACTCTATTAATGGCTGAACCCGATTTTAAGTCAGGTGTTCGTGCTTCGACGGCGTTGTAGTCCGACAATGCGCCAACCAATACAAAATTGGCAACACCAACAAGGTTAGTAACGTCGAAGAAATAATCCCGCCAATCACCACGGTGGCCAATGGTCGTTGTACTTCGGCGCCGGTGCCGGTGGCCAACGCCATGGGAATGAATCCAAGTGAAGCTACTAATGCCGTCATCAACACTGGGCGCAACCGTGTCAGTGCACCTTGTTGAATCGCTAACTCTAAAGGCAAACCTTGTTCACGCAGTGAGCGAATAAACGCAATCATCACCAAACCATTCAATACCGCCACACCCGACAGTGCAATAAAACCCACGCCTGCCGAAATGGATAACGGAATATCGCGTAACCACAGCGCCAGGATGCCGCCGGTTAACGCAAACGGCACACCGCTAAACACGATCAAGCCATCTTTGAAATTGTTGAACATCATAAATAACAGTAAAAATACCAGCAGCAACGCCACTGGCACTACGATTTGCAAACGCTGCGTCGCCGATTGCAATTGTTCAAAAGTACCACCCCATGTCGTCCAATAACCCACCGGAATTGGCACCTGATCCAGTTGTTGCTTGGCATCCGCGACGAACGAGCCGATATCACGTCCGCGTACATTGGCGGTCACTACCACGCGGCGTTTGCCATTTTCGCGGCTGATTTGATTGGGCCCTGGTGCTAGATCTAAACTGGCCACTTCGCTGAGTTGAACATAAGCCGGTGCAACATTATTTGGATTGGGTAAGCGAATCGGCATGCGTTTAATGGCTTCAAGATCAGTGCGCAGGGTTTCGGGTAGCCGCACGATAATATCGAAACGTCGATCACCATTAAATAATACACCCGCTTCACGGCCACCGATGGCGATGGACGCTACCTCTTGCACATCACGTACGTTTAAACCCAGCCGCGCAATTTTTTCGCGATCAATATTGATGGTGAGCATGGGTAATCCGGTGGTCGGTTCTACCTTAACATCAGAAGCTCCTGCCACTGTGCCCAGCACTTTTTCAATAGCGCTGGCGGTGTCGTTCATCACCTCCATATCATCACCAAAGACTTTTACCGCCACATCGCTGCGCACACCCGATAACAGTTCATTAAAACGCATTTGTATCGGCTGCGTGAATTCGTAGTTATTGCCCGGCACCTTGGCAACTGCCACTTGCAATGCACTGACCAGATCGGCTTGACTGCGTTTGGGTTTAGGCCACTGCGATTGTGGTTTTAGCATAATAAAATTATCAGCAACGCTCGGTGGCATCGGATCAGTCGCCACTTCGGCGGTGCCCATTTTGGCAAAAATTTTATCGACTTCTGGAAAGGATTTTATGGTACGTTCCAGCTCGATTTGCATGTCAATCGCCTGCGTTAAACTGGTACCGGGAATGCGCAGTGCATGCATGGCAATATCGCCTTCGTTTAAGCTGGGAATAAACTCACTGCCCAGTCGTGTGGTCAACAGCAAGCTGAGTATGATAGACGCAGTGGCAAACGTGAGTACCAGGGGTTTATTGTTGAAAGACCAATTGAGTAGTGGTTGATAAGTTTGATTGGCCAAGCGCATCAGCCCATTTTCTTTTTCAGTCACTTTATTGCCCATCAATAAAGCGACGGCGGCGGGAATAAAGGTCATCGATAAAATCATTGCGCCGATTAAGGCAATCACCACGGTAAAAGCCATCGGATGAAACATTTTGCCTTCGACGCCGGTGAGCGCAAAAATCGGCAAATACACCACCATGATAATCAGCTGACCAAAAATCAACGGGCGTCGTGCTTCTTTGGCGGCATTGAACACTTCTTGGAATCGCTCATCCCGTGTTAAGGCGCGTCCTGCGTGGGTTTGCGCATGCGCTAAACGCCGCACGCAATTTTCGACGATGACGACTGCACCATCGATGATGATGCCAAAGTCCAGTGCCCCCAAACTCATTAAATTGGCGCTGACTCGATTGCTGACCATCCCTGTAAAGGTGAATAACATAGCGAGCGGAATCACCATTGCTGTAATTAATGCCGCCAGAAAATTACCGAGGAATACAAATAAAATCACGATGACTAATAGTGCGCCTTCGAGCAGATTATTTTTCACCGTATTAATGGCTTTATCCACCAACACAGTGCGGTCATACACCGCGCGGGCTTGAATACCGGCCGGTAAAAACCGATTAATTTCCTGCAATTTTTGATCAACCGCTTGTGAAACGCGGCGGCTGTTTTCGCCAATCAACATAAATGCTGTACCCAAGACAACTTCATGGCCATTTTGCGTCGCCGCGCCGGTGCGTAATTCTTTGCCAAGTAATACATCGGCGACATCGGCAATGCGTACCGGAACGCCCTGCGGCGCGGCAATCACGATATTACCAATATCTTCAAGGCTGGTGACTTGGCCGGGTGCGCTAATTAAATATTGTTCGCCACTTTTTTCGATATAACCGGCACCGACATTGCCATTGTTATTTTCCAAAGCGGCGACCAAATCCGTCAGCGATAAACCTTGCGCCACCAAGCGTTCAGGATAAGGCGTGACGTGAAATTCTTTGACATAACCACCAATGCTGTTGATCTCGGTGACGCCAGACACATTGCGCAGTTGTGGCTTAATGATCCAATCTTGAATCTCGCGCAGATCGGTAGGCGTATAAACAGAGCCATCGGCTTTTAATGCGTCTTCTTCTGCTTCTACCGTCCAGGAATAAATTTCACCAAGGCCGGTCGAAATCGGTCCTAAGCTCGGCACTATGTCCGCTGGTAAATTATTTTTGGCTTGTTGCAGGCGTTCACCTACCAATTGCCGCGCAAAATAAATATCGGTGCCATCGTCAAAAATTACCGTGACCTGCGACAAGCCATACCGCGATAACGAGCGCGTCTGTTGCAAGTGCGGTAATCCAGCCAGCACATTTTCAATCGGAAAGGTAATGCGCTGCTCGGCTTCCAATGGTGAATAACCCGGTGCCTCGGTATTGATTTGTACCTGCACATTGGTGATATCGGGTACGGCATCAATCGGGAGTTGTTGATAGTTGTAAATGCCGAGTGCTGCCATGGCAAACACGGCGATCAGTACCAACCAGCGCTGGTCGATGGCGAAACGAATGATTTTTTCGAACATAAAATTTTCCTTGATAACAACTTGTGTGCTTACGCTAGCCTTGTCAGGGGATGGAACCCTTTTGCTCCATTAATTACCACCATTAATGATCATGACTCGCCGCCGACTTGCCGATATCGGCTTTAATTAAATAGCTGTTACTGGCGGCATAACGATCACCTGCATTTAATCCATCCAGTACTTCTATGGTGTTGCCATCGCTGCGCCCCAGCGTAATCACACGCGCTTCAAACTCATCACCAAAGCGTCCAAACACCACCGTCCAATCATTCAGCGTTTGTACTGCCTCGGCAGTGATCGCCAGCGGCACTTCGGTTTCTTCGGTGACTAAATCCACGGTCACCGGCAAACCTGGTTTCCATGTTTGCTCGGGATTGGGTAATACCACGCGGGCGGTGGCGGTGCGGGTTTGTTCGCCGACAATCGAGCCGACATAGGTGAGCTTGCCGTTGGTCTGCGCAGCAAACGCATTGGCTTTCACTGTCACGTCTTGATCGACACGTACGCTATTTAAGTCTTTGGCATATACCTGCATGCTGACCCACACGGTCGATAAATCACTGACCACAAAAATATCGCTGTCTTCTTTTAACAGCGTGCCGACGCTGATATTTTTTTCGGTGATCACGCCATCAATCGGCGAACGCACTTCGTAGCGCGTTAAATTATCGGAGGCTGCGTCCGCGCCCAAGGCGGTTAACTTCTGCTTGGCGGCACGTTCGGCAATTTCGGCTTGCTGCAAGGCTTGTTGTGCTTGCAGATAATCCTGTTCAGCCGACACCTGTGCTTGCCACAGTTTTTTCTCACTGGCGAACACACTGCGCGCTAGGGCCACGCGCTGCTGTAGTGCTAGCCAGTCGCTACGCTGATCCGCTAGTGCTTGGCTAGAAATTACCGCCAATAGCTGACCTTTACGTACGTGTTCGCCAGCACTCACTGGCACATTTTCGACTAAACCACTTAAACGCGGCACGATATGCACGCTGCGATCTTGATTCAGCTGCACTTCGCCCAGTAACGACAAGCGTGTTTGCATGCGCGCGGGGCCAACCTCCGCAATACGCACGCCGTTGCTCGCCAGCAGCGCATCGCTCATGGTGATGCGGGCTTCTATTTGCTCGAATGTGAAATCATACGATTGGCCATCGTGCTCGGCGCTGATCTTGGCGACAAAAGAATGCGGTTCAAAAATAATCGCATCGCCTTTGAGGTAATCATTTTCTGGCGCGAATTGAATTTTTTGTGGTGCACGACCTAAGCGTTCTAGCGTGATACTGACTTGTGCGTTACGCGGATCCATCGGTTTATCATGTTGATACAGATACACGCGAAATTGCGGTTCGACGCCATCTTCAAAAATACTGACTTCCAGCCCAAAGTGGTGATCGCGGAATAATCGTCCCCGATGCGGCCCTTTTTCGGGTTCATTGGGTTCGGCTGCATGCTCGTCGTGATAGTCGTCGTGATGATCTTCATGCTGTTCATGTTCTTTGGGCTCTTTATGTTCCTCATGGCCATTGCCATCATGAGCATGACCATGCTCATCCGGCACTACTTTTTTTTCGCTGCTGAGAATATAAAATGCGCCAACAACGGTCAGCACGAGAATTACACCGATGAGCATATTTTGTTTTTTCATGTTGAACTCCTACAAGTCTAGATTGGGTTAAATTCCCCTCCATTGGAGGGGTGGCAGGCGCAGCCTGACGGGGTGGTCCATTCAACGAGACCACCCCCCGCCTGCGGCGTACCCCTCCAATGGAGGGGAATTGTCTTTGCTTGCACCACCCAACAGTCGCTCAATCTCGGCAGCGGCGCGATGGGCATCTAAGACCACGGTTAAATAGTGCGATTTGGCTTGAAATAACGTGCGCTGGGCATCCAGTACATCGAGAAAATTAAACTTGCCAGCGCTAAAGCCTAAATTGGCTGCGTCATAGGCTGCTTGCGCACCGGGCAATACTTCGCGCTTTAAGGTGCCTGCCTGCAAGTGCATGACCTGTAAACGTTGTTGGGCGGACATCACGGTGTTGATAAGTTGTTGGCGCAAGCGCGAACTGGCAAGATCGGCTTGATTTTGTTGTACCATGGCTGTGCGCAGATTACCGCGATTGCGATCAAACAACGGAATCGGCATCGACACACCCAGTAGTGCTTGATCATGATCCAGTTGTGCATCCTGTTTTATACCCAGGCTGATGGTGATATCGGGTAGGCGTTTGGCGCGCTCAAGATCGACCAATGCACTTCGTCGGTTTATTTCTAATTGCGCTTGTTGTATAGCCGGTGCATTCAATAAGCGGGCATTTAAGGTATCTGCTGATGGAAGGGTCGGGAGCTGATCCAGTGCGGTGTCGAGTTGCAGCAGCGGTGGCGTTGGCGTGGGCTCGTCGCCACACAACATGGCTAAGCGTTGGTTTGCCAGCAGCAACTCGCTCTGTGCTTGCGCCAATTCCAGTTGTGCATTGGCCACCGCGATCTTGGCTTTGGTTAATTCCAGCGGTGAAATTTTCCCAGCTTGCACGCGTTTGCTGGCGGCCTGTTGGCTTTTTTGCGTGAGCGCCAGCATCTCGTTGGCTAAGCGGATTTTTTCTTGGGCAGAAACCCCTTCAAAAAAAGCCAAGGTGACATCTGCTTCTAGCTCAGCTTGTCGCATCGACAAAACAGATCCCGCTCGCGCTTGCGCTACTTCAGCAGCTTCAATGCGTGCGCGACGTTTGCCGCCCAATTCGAGTTGTTGATTTAACTGCCAACTGGTGGTTTTGGTGGCGTCTCGCGTGTCTTCCTGAAAATACGCCAGCTCGGGATTGGGCCGCGCTCGGCCTTGTACAACCTGCGCTTTGGCCGCGTCCACTTCATCGTGCGCCATCGCCACCTCTGGGCTGGAATGCCGCGCCTGTTCGAGGGCTTGCGCCAGGGTTAATGTCGATTGCGCCTGCACGGTGGTGGTAAAAAATAATGCACTGAAAATGATAATAAACAACATCCAATTCTCCTTAGAAAAATAAAAGGGAACTGGCGAGGCATGAATTTAATAAAGGATTTAATTCATCTGCATAGTTTGTTGTCGCATTGGGCACCGTAGAGACAAGGCATGCCTTGTCTCTACAATAGCGACAACCATCTCAGCCGACTAACCTCACCAGCTAGGCGAGGGATGACCACTGGGGTCGTTCGATGCGCGTGAAGGCAAAGCGCGGGGAATAAATTTGATTGGTACTAGCAAACGCATCACGAGAAAAATCAGCTGTTGGTAAAGACCAAAAGCTCGCCATGCCTAAGCTGACGCCATGATGCAGGTGTTGATGCGCATTTTCTGATTGGCCATCATCCACCAGTTGGTGATCCGGTTGCGCATGTTCGTGATTGTCGTGCTGATCGGTGTGATGACCAAAATGCTGTGCTGCTTGTCCTTGTTCATGATGATCGCAATATTGACTGGCCACCGCCCAGGAAAATTGCAAGGGAATCAAAAATAATAGGGCAATGGCAATGAATTTAGACATGAAAGAAATTCTAGTCAGTGTGAGTATGCTTTGCAAAACAATTCCAACAATATGGAAGCTGTGAACCCATTAGATTTTATCAGTAACTGTATTACACTGCTGTCCCGTTTTACAACATGGAGGTTGTATGATCAGGATGTCAAATCGTCATCTTAAAAATGTCGGCGTTACATTATCGTTAGTGTTGGCTAACTCGGTTGCCTATGCTGCGCTACGTCCTTTGTCCACCGATAGACCGGATACCACCGAAAGCCCCTTGCCTTAATGCCTTTCGTGACTGTGCCAACGGATGATTCAAATTTGGATCCGTTAGATGATGATCACAATGAAGTGGGTCTCATTGCACCACTGGCTTTTAGTTTGCCGAACGATTGAAATGCTGCGGTTATGTTGGAAATTGATCGTGTGCGTAATGCGGATGATGATGGCTATGCCTTGGTTTGGGTACAGTCCGCCACAGCTTCTCTCAGTATTAGTGGTGACTTTTCGGGATTTGTTGAGCTGGTCAATAGCTATAACTCAGATGACTCAAGTGCTGCGGGTGATGATGATGAAGCTTATTTCGACGCGGGTATCACTTACGCATTAGCAGACAATATGCAGCTGGATGTTGGTACCAATTTGGGTTTGAACAGTGATTCAGAAGATATGCGGTTTTTTGTTGGGTTTTCGTTGAAAAAATAAAAGCTGGTGTTATTGGTTTAAATTCCCCTCCGTTGGAGGGGTGGCAGGCGCAGCATGACGGGGTGGTTCGTTCAACAAGACCACCCCCCGCCTGCGGCGTACCCCTCCAATGGAGGGGAATTTAATGCGTACCTAGCTGTGTGCATACGCTAGCCTTGTCAGGGGAGGGAATTGTTACGAAAAAAATATCGCGGATTTGCGTAACATCAGTTTATAACTTAAACCCACCAATACTTTGTTTGATCGACTCACCAATGCTGCTTAATTTCGCACTGGTTTGTAGAGTTTGGCTGGTGGTTTTGGCGGTGATTTCTGCTTCGCTGCGAATGGATTGCAAATCTTTTTGGATGTTGTTCATCAGGTGCGTCATTTGATTGGCTGCATCGGTGATTTGTGAATTGCGTTCTTCAATCTGTATTACCGCGCCGACGCTGTTTTCTAGAATCACATCCGCATCTTTTGATTCACGGGTGGCGGTTTCTGCCAGAATCAAACAGCTGTTCATGAGTGTGCTGGCATCTCCCGAGCGTTGAATGAGTTTTTCAATAATGCCTTGAATCTCGTGTGCCGAATGTGACGAACGTTGCGCTAAGGTACGCACTTCATCGGCGACCACGGCAAAGCCACGGCCTTGTTCACCCGCACGCGCCGCTTCAATGGCGGCATTGAGTGCCAGTAAATTGGTCTGTTCGGAAATAGCACGAATGCTATCCAAGAATGTTGAGATATTACCGGTTTCTTTTGCCAAATGCGTAATCACGGTGGCAGCGCTATTGACACTATCGGCTAGCTTACCGGTCGCGGTAATGGCGCGATGAGAAGCTTCCCGACTTTTATCGGTAGCCAATTTGGCTTGTTTTGCAGCCGTAGCGGCATTTTCAATGGATAAAGTTACTTCTTCAGTGGTGGCAAGCATTTGATCGGCAACCGCAGTGACTTGATTGATTTGTTTATGCTCTTGTTCGGTGGCTTTTTGACTGGCCGAGCTGGTTTGATGAAGTGTTTGAATTAAGGGGGTCAGTTCATCAATCACTTGTTGGCGAATGCTGCGTAATACTTGTGATAACGAGATTGCTAAATTGCCAATGCCGGATCGTAATGAGTTGTCGTTGCCATTATTTGTGATATTGCTCAGGTTGCGTTGCTTTAACTGTTCGAGTAGGGCTAATAGCTCATGGGGCTCAGCGCCCAGTAGCCGACTTAAGTTTTTAACGCCATAAAGCAGCGAGCTAATCGCAAAGATCATGGTGATAATACTGAAAGCTAAAATCAACGTGAAAATTTGATTGTTGCTATTAGATGCGCTGGCCAATTTTTGCAGAGTTTCGCCGCGATGAGCGAGCGTGAGCTCTAGTTTTTCAAAGACTTCATTAAAGTTATTCAATAATACTTGATCAAAACCGTTGGAATTGATTAGGTTTAATGCACCTGTTATGTATTGGTTGAGATCAGTTTCGACTTGACGATCTTCATCCAAAGTGATGTCGGCTTGAGCTAAAATAGCTCGACTGTGATTAAAATACTCCAGCGTTTCTTGAGCTCGTTGACGCATGTCCTCACGAGTTAATTCTAACTCAGCATTATTATGGGTTTCACTTGCATAGAGCTTTCGATACACACTGCCCTGAATATGGTCATGCATCATGTCTAACAGACCATGGTCTTTTTGCGCGGAACCCAAAGTTATTAGATTTTCAAAATGATGCTGTCGATTGCTGCATATGATATTGCTGGTAAATAAAAGACTGAGCAGTAATGTAGTCGGTAAGCCCGTAATCAGCAAAGCTTTAGTTTGAAATCGCATCCTTTAAAACTCCAGTTAAAAATCCTTAAATTTTAAATTGCCGTGCCGCTTGATGCAGTTGATTGGCTAGGGCATTTAATTCTTCTACCGAACGATTCATGCCTTCAAATTCACTTGAGACTTGATTGGATAAGCGCGTGATATTGCCAACGCTGGTATCAATACTTTTAGAAACATGTTGCTGACCTTCGGTGGCGGTGGTGACTTGCAGCATCATCTGGCGAATTTTTTCGCTGGCTTCAGCAACATTAGAAATCGCAGCTCCGGCTTTTTGACCTTCTAAAATACTGGCTTGTGCGCCATCGCGGCTTTCGCCCATGACTTTAACGGCTTCTGCGGCTTCTGACTGTAAGCGCGAAATCATGACTTCAATTTCTTGGGTGGATTCTTGGGTGCGGCTGGCAAGCAAACGTACTTCATCTGCTACCACCGCAAAACCTCGGCCTTGTTCACCAGCGCGTGCGGCTTCAATGGCCGCGTTGAGTGCGAGTAAATTGGTTTGCTCGGCGATGCCACGAATTACATCCAGAACACTGCCGATTTTACGGGTCGCGCCTTCCAGTTGATTAATCACTTGTGAAGTGGATTCTATTTTTTGCGTCATGTGCGCAATTTCATCGAGCGTGCTTTTGAAAATGTTTTTGGCTTGCTCGGTTTCATAGGATGAGCTTTTGGATGCTGTTGAAACGGTTTCGGCACTGGTGACGACTTCCTGCACCCGTTGCACCATTTCGGTAATCGATTTGGCAATATGGTCGGTTTCTTTTTTCTGATCACCAACCAAACGCGATGAACTGGTCGATGCTACTTGCATTTTGCTGGCGGTGGTTTTCAGGGTGTCGAGATTGGTTGCCAACACTTGAACCGTTTTTTGTACCTTGCCCAAAAAGCCGTTAAAGTTGCGCGAGAGATCGGCAATTTCATCATCTCCAACCACCGCTAAGCGTTTGGTTAAATCGCCTTCACCTTCATTAATATCGCGCATGCGTTCAGCCGCTTCTTGAATCGGGCGCACTAAACGTTTGGCATACAATGTTGAAATGATCCCGGATAATAGTAAGGTGATGATGAGTACAGTCGCAGAAGATTTGGCAATGTTACGCTCTAATTGTGCGATACCGGAAAAGGCTTCATCTTGATCAACAGACGATAATAATGCCCAATTCAAATTTAAGGTGGTGAAAGGACTATAAGCCGTGATCAAATTTTTACCGCGATAGTCTTCAAAAAACTCGACGCCGGATTGACCTTTTAAAGCGGCATCCACGGCAGAATTTTTAAATGGTTGCAAACCAATGTCACTGTTTTTGATGTCAATCAGATTGATCAGATCCGCTGGTAAGCCGTTTTTTTTCAGATCCGCTAAATGGCGAGGTTTGTCTTCAATCAGGTCGCGTGACTGATTACGTAATAATGTGTCTGCGCCGACTAATAAGGTCTGTCCGGTACGGCCTAAACCGACATTTTCCCAGTTTTTATTGCTGGTCATAATATTGTTGATGCGATCAATCGGCATTTGCACAATTAATACACCGATTTTTTTGCCCTTATCGAGAATAGGCACACCAATAAAGGCGGCAGCATCTTCATAAGAGGGGGTGTAGGGCGCAAAGTCCGTTAACGCGACTTCTTTTGAACTGTTTAAAGCATTCGCGCGAGCAAAGGCTTTACCCAGTTCGGTGTTGGCGTAAGCGCCTTTTTTAAGATTGGTGGTGAAATCGAGTTCTTTAAATACGGTATAAATGACATTGCCACTCTCAGAATCGACTAAGAACATGTCGTAAAAACCAAATACTTCCAGTGAAGTTCGGATGTTCGGGTGGAATTTTTGATGAATTTGGCTGTACTGAGTTCCGTCGTCAGCCGCATTGAGTAATAATTTTTGTCCTAATGGACTGCTATTATTTTTAATGTAGTTGTATTGCAAATAAATGGAGCGATTATCTAACTTTGAAAATAAATCATCCACATTGGTGGTTTTACCAAAATTACGTTTTTTATATTCCGTTAAAAAATCTTGTTGATAATAACTTTTTAAAGCGCTGCGCATGCTGTCATCGGCTTCTGGTAATTGCTCATAACCTTCTTTTAGTCCTTTCATCGCATCAATAAACATTTGATCGTTGGCGAAACTGACCATTTGATGTTGAATGGATTCAAGATACGCACTGATTTCGGCTTTTTTGGCTTCTCGCGAAGCGGTTAGGCCTGTGATAACGGTCTCTTGTAAAATACTTTTACCGGTTTGGGTCGAGGCATAAGTGATCAATACGCTAACGATTAGCGAGGGGATTACAGCGATTAACATGCCACCAATATTCAGTTTTCGATGAATTTTCATGAATAATTTTCTCCGGTAATGCTGAAAATGAATAAACTTAAAATTTATGCTGACGCTTGTGCATCTTTTTCCATAATGGACTGTAAAGTGTCAGATAATGCTTTAGGCTCGAACTTGGGAACATAGGCATCAACATTAACCTTCTTAGCCAAACTTTGATTGGCCTCAGCCGATAAAGAAGAATGCATTACCACCGGAATATCGCGCATACGCGGATCGGATTTAATTTTTTGTGTTAACACGTAGCCATCCATTTCGGGCATTTCGACATCCGTTAAAATAATGTGAATGCGTTGATGCAAGCGTATGCCATCCATGTCGGCGGCTTCTGCCATCTCATTTAATTTTTTCCAAGCTTCTTGGCCATTTTGACAGCAGATGGTTTTAATTTTTAGTTTGCTCAGTGCCGTTTCAATTTGATTACGGGCGACCGATGAATCATCGGCATATAAAATTAACATATCTTTTGGACCCCAATTGCGTTCGTTGAGATCGCGATACACCGCATCATTTTGATAAATGCCATCCACTTCGGATAACACTTTTTCAACATCCATAATCATGATGATGCCTTGCTTGGGTAAATCAGCAACTGCCGTGACCAAGCCGCTGTCACGATTGGAAATCATATCGGGTGGTGTTTTTAAATCTTCCCAGCTTAAGCGTTCAATGTTTTCGACATTGTTGACCATAAAGCCTTGTACATGATTGTTGTATTCGGTGACGATTAAAATGCCGGGCTCATCATCCGTTTCGATGTTGCAAAACTTGGGTAGGTTAATGACGGGAATGGTGGTATTGCGTAAGCTCACCATGCCTTCGACGGAAGGCGGCAAATTCGGTGCTTTGGTGATGATGGGCATTTTAATGACTTCACGCACTTTAAAAACGTTGATGCCAAAAACATCGGAGCGGCCAGTTATTTTATCGCGCCCTAAACTAAACAATAAAACTTCCAGACGATTCGATCCGACCAAATTAGATCGTTCATCTACTGATTTTAAAACGCTATCCATTTTCTTAGCCATCGGTTGCTCCGAATTTTCGAGATATAAACAACTTGATTCAGTTAAGCATAATTTTTAACCTAACTTTCGTGTTTCACTAAATTTTTCACCAAATAAATTATCCGGTGATCATGCGCACATCATTTCTGTAGGGGCGCACCTGCGTGTGCGCCCTGCACTGGGCAGACACACAGGTCTGTCTCTACGAATACCTAATTTGGGCAGACACACAGGTCTGCCCCTACACTAGTGCGGAAAATCATTGTTCGTAAAAAACCGTATTCAATTCTGTAGGGGCGCACCTGCGTGTGCGCCCGCCACTCGATTGAATTACCCTGCAATCATACGCACGGCATGCCGTAAATTGGCGCCGAGTAAAGCTAAGCCATGTGCGGCGTCAGCGGATTTATTCGCGCTTAAACTATTTTGTTTGGCAGATTGCGTAATCATGTCGATATTACGGGCGATTTCATTGCCGGTATGATGTTGTTGTTGCGTGAGTTGAGCGATAACTTGCACCATGTTGAACGCATCGTTAGCGCCATTATTAATTTCAATTAATGATTGTGCGGCCTGTACCATCAGCGATTCGCCGTTTTTCACTTGTTGATTGCAGGTTTCCATGGTGTTAGCCACCTGACTGGTTTCCGTTAGAATAGAGCCAATCATTTTTTTAATTTCGGTGGTGGAGGTGGAGGTACGCTCAGAAAGTTTTTTTACTTCATCCGCCACCACCGCAAAACCGCGACCATGTTCGCCAGCACGTGCTGCTTCAATGGTGGCATTCAGTGCCAACAAGTTAGTTTGATCTGCAATATCGCCAATCACTTTAATGATGCCGCTGATGGAGTTAGAGCGCTCTTCGAGTTGTGCCACCACTTTGGAGGAGGCCACGACTGATTGTGCGATGTTCGACATTTCTTGCGCAACTTCTTGAATGAGTAAACGCCCTTGTTCAGAGAGGGCGCTGGCGCTTTCGCTGGTTTTGCTGGTGGCATCGGCGCGTTCGGCGACATTGCCGATATCCACGATCATATGTTCAATTTGTTGGGCGGTATTATTGGCCGATAGATTTTGTTCGGCTGAAATTTGTGTGACGTCTTGCGTCAGTTCGCTGAGATGTTGTGAGGCGTTAGAAACAGAGCTGACAACAGATAAAACCGCATTGGTGGCGGTTTCGGTGCGATCGACAAAACTATTTATCCAGCGTGCGAGATCGCCGATTTCGTCGGGCTTAAAGATGGCAGCATCAATGCGCTCACTTAACGATGCGCCACCTTCTGCCATGCGCATAAAATATAACGACATATTTTGTAAGCGAGAAATTAAAGGTCTAAATCCAAACCAGTAGAGGCCACCCAATCCGACGAACAGACTCAGCACACAAAGTGCCAGCGGTGATTGCAGTGTATTGGGTAAGAAATGCGTGATCGACATCATTAGACTTAATAGTGCCGCGCTGATTAAGGTAGTGACTTTGCATAACCGCACATTTTCAGAGCGGAATAAATACACTTCAGCCAGATCGGCTTCACACATCATGCCCCATCGATCGGGTGATCCCGGTAATTGGAAGCTGACGCCTGCACCAATCACCGGGATATGGCGGTAATCGGCGTAACCCGGATAGGTTACAAAGATATTTTTGCCATTACGAATGGTCTCACGTACACCCGGGTGTAGCGCTTTGGTAGCAGGGTCGGTAAAAAGAATTTCAAATTCGGTATGTTCTTTTATCTGTACCGTACCAAATTTAGTGGGAATACCGCCTTTTAAATTATCGCCAGCGCAAACACTGTCATCTTCAAAGCGTGAACGTGATAAAGCCGTGCCGGGTTTGATCTTATTATCGAAATTGGATTCCAGCATAAAAATATAATTGTCGCCGGAACCGGGATAAACATGGCCTGCTTCGCGTTGAATCAGATCGGACATGACGTCATTGGGTATGCGCCCACACAGACAGCCGATGACTTGGCCGTCACGTTTCACTGGGTGATAAAACATTAAAGTGACTTGATCGTGAAATTTTGAACAACTCGGGCCAATTTGCGTGGTTAATGGATCGAGATAAGGGCCATGCAAAAACGGCGCTTTTAATCCGGCAGCTACCGCACGCGGTGATAAATCCTGTTGGCCTTTATGGGCGTTGTAACTACTTTCGATAACGCGGCCATTAATATCAATAATAAACAGTTCAGAAAAATCTTCGACGTTGTGTTTCATTTGCTTAAGCACATCACGAGTTTCGCTATTACCAAAGTCATTGGCCAGCTTGGCCGCGAGTTTTTCCAGAAACGACCAATTAAATTCAGCCCATTGAAACAGAATTTTTTGACGAGTAGCGGCAATACCTTGAAAGGTTTCTTCGATCTGCGCGTAGCGGCTTTTATTGAGAAAGCAGGGCGCAAATAATTTGAGTTTGCCGGTGGCACCTAGCCAGGGTAACCAGGTAAGTTCTTCTGCACTAAGATGCATGGCATGACTTTTTAACATCATAAAAAATCCATTCCGTTTTTTAAATAATTATGCGTTTTTGACACCTTCGAATTGCGCCGTGCGTGTCTCGGTTCATGCGTGTAAGCTATTAAGCTTTTTAGCAACCATTATTGAAGAATAGATGAGGATTTTTTCGGTGCGCACTGGGAAAACTGTTGGTATGGGTTTTTTTTATACTTTGTTAGCGATTGCGCAGCAATTTATGCGCGTTATATTTGTTTTTATGCTGGCCATTGGAGCGAGGACGTTGCCAGTGTTTTGCCCATCATTATGGGCGGCTGAATCAAAGTCTGCGGCGCGAGTGACGGTGAAGTCCGCTGAAGGTAAAACGATGGCGTTTTTGCATGAACCACTTTTGAATGAAGTCAGCGGCATGGCAGCTGCCAGTGATGGCTCAGGCCATCTGTGGATGTTAAACGATGGCAGTGGTGGTGCGGTTTTGTATCGCGTGAATATGCAAGGTCAATTAGTGCAGCAATTTAACATTGCCAAGAGTATCAATCGGGATTGGGAAGATTTGGCAATTATTAATTGGAAGCATCAATCTTTTTTATTGATTGCGGATGTCGGCGATAATGGTGCAGATCGCAGTACGATTGAGTTGCTGGTGGTAGCTGAGCCAGCATTACGCACGCCAGCACAGTCTGTGCTCAAAAAATCGAAAACAACTTCCGTTGCGACAACTGCTTCCGCAACTACTGCTTCAGTGACGACAAATTCTCCAGAGGCTAAACCGATAAAAGCACAGTTATTGCCCTGGAAAGTGCAGCAGTATCGTTATCCACAAGGTGCGCGTGATTGCGAAGCCATTGCTGTAGATATTCAAGCTGATAAGGTCTATTTGTTGACCAAGCGTACGCATCCTGCGCAACTTTTTTCGGCATCATTATCTTCATTGATGACACCAGCGCTGCGTAAGCCACAAACGGTATTGTTGACGTTAGAGACAGAGCTTCCAGGTTTATTGGTGCCGCCTGCCGCGACCAAAGTCAGCTCGTTCTTTCAATTTCTAGCGAACTGGCCTACCGCCATGAGTATTGATGTCAGTCAGCAGCGTGCAGTTATTTTGACTTACGGTTTTTTGTATTTTTATCAACGGCAGGCTAGTCAATCTTGGCCGCAGGCTTTTGCTCAACCTTTTGCGGTGCAGATTTTGTCGCAATTACCACAAGCAGAGTCAGTGGCTTTTGTTGGTAATGATCAGGTGTGGGTCGTTTCCGAAGGGGTTGGTACACCGATATTATCTTGGCAATTTCCCGTTCGCTGAACTAACTTCGGCTAGTCTTGATAGAAAATACGATGATTTAAATTAACAGGAGTTTACTTTGTCATTCCCGATTCAGCCGCCAGCAGATTCCAGGCGCCGCACGCCGCGTGCGGCTTGTGCGTGGGTTGGGCGTATGACCACGACTACTAAACAGAAGTTTGACATCAAGATCAAAAACATTTCCATTGGTGGGGCGGGATTGCAAGTGCCTTGCTTATTAAAAATGCAAGATAAAGTGTTGCTGGAGTTTCAAGCGCAATTTAATGGCCAAAATTTTCCGGTTCAAGTGATTGCGCGTGTGGTTTTTATTGTGCTGCAAGGTGCTCATTATGATGTCGGTACTGAGTTTATTTCGGATACCAATGTCTTTCGGGATTTTATCAAGGATTACGTGAATTCTCGTCTGATGTCTTGACGCATGCATGCGGCGATTAAAAACCAGTTGGTCACAAAACGCACGGCTGATGCAGTTTTTTTCCATAAAAAGAATTTCATATTTTTAGTATCCGATTTACACTCTCGCGGTTAATTGGCCGAGCACGGACCTGTGCCGGTAGCCAACACCAAAGGAGCGGTCTCAATGATGTATCAGGGCAAGGCGTTCGTCTTAAAACAGCTAGATCACGGTATTGTTGAGCTTTGTTTTGACTTGCAAGGTGAGTCGGTCAATAAGTTTAATCGACTCGCGCTTGAAGAATTTTTGGCAGCCATCTCTTTATTGCGGGACTCTTCCGCAAAAGGTTTGTTGGTGAGCAGTGCCAAAGAGACCTTTATTGTGGGTGCGGATATTGGCGAATTTTTAGCATTATTTTCGGCTTCAGAAGAGCAGCTGGCGAGCTGGGCGCTGCACATTAATCGCAGTTTTTGTGCGTTTGAAGATTTACCCTTTCCGACAGTCGTTGCCATTAATGGTTTTGCATTGGGTGGTGGTTTGGAATGTTGCTTGGCAGCGGATTATCGCGTGATGTCGACCACTGCTGAAATCGGTTTGCCTGAAGTGAAACTGGGGATTTTTCCGGGTTTTGGCGGTACCGTGCGTTTGCCGCGTTTGATTGGGGTGGATAATGCCGTCGAATGGATTGCGACTGGCGAACAACAAGGCGCAGAAAAAGCGCTGAAAGATGGTGTGGTGGACGCGGTTGTCGCGCCCGAAAAATTACGTCAATCGGCTTTGTCCCTACTGCAACAATGCATTGAAGGCAAATTTGATTATCGCAAAAAACGTCAAGAAAAATTAGAGCCAATCAAATTGCCGCCACTTGAAAATATGATGTCTTTTCAAACCTGTATGGCAATGGTTGCTGAAAAAGCCGGTAAAAACTATCCAGCACCGATGGCGGCGGTTAAAACCATGCAGAAGCACGCCAGTTTAAATCGCGATCAAGCATTAGAGGTGGAATCAAAAGAATTTGCCAGAATTGCCAAAACGCCGGTAGCTGCCAATTTGATTCGTTTGTTTTTAAATGATCAGGGCCTAAAAAAAATCTCAGCCAAGTTGTCGAAAGGCGTGACGCCAATTAAACAGGCAGCAGTTGTGGGTGCGGGTATCATGGGCGGCGGTATTGCGTATCAGTCGGCCTATAAAGGTACGCCGATTATTATGAAAGATATTGCGGACGCTGCGTTAACACTGGGTTTGAATGAAGCCGGTAAGTTGTTAAATAAGCGCGTTAGCCGTAATAAAATGACAGTAGAACAAATGGCTGAAGTGCTAAGCCATATTCGCCCGACTTTAAACTATGGTGATTTTAACACCGTTGAAATAGTGGTCGAGGCGGTGGTTGAAAATCCAAAAGTTAAAAAAAGCGTGTTGACCGAAGTTGAAAAGCTGACGTCAGCGAACACCATCATTGCGAGTAATACCTCGACTATTTCGATTAACGAGCTAGCCTCAGGTTTGCAACGACCTGAAAATTTTTTGGGCATGCATTTTTTTAATCCTGTGCATGTGATGCCGTTGGTTGAAGTGATTCGGGGCGCCAAAACCTCACCTGAAGCCGTGGCTAAAACTGTCGCCTATGCACGCGCCATGGGTAAAACTCCGATTGTGGTGAATGATTGCCCCGGATTTTTGGTGAATCGAGTGTTATTCCCGTATCTCGCTGGGTTTAATTTATTGCTCAAAGATGGCGTTGATTTTCAAGCGATTGATAAAGTCATGGAGCGATTTGGTTGGCCAATGGGTCCGGCTTATTTGCTGGATGTGGTGGGCATTGATACTGGTGTGCATGCAGCAGCGGTGATGGCGGATGGTTTCCCCGAGCGCATGCGGGCGAATTTTAAAGATGCGACCACGGTCATGTATGACAACAAGCGCTTAGGTCAAAAAAATGGACAGGGTTTTTATCGGTATGAAACCGATAAAAAGGGAAAGCCTAAAAAAGTAGTGGATGAAAGTGTGTATGCATTATTGCAACCGGTAACAGCGAAGCGTTGTGTGCTGGAAGACGATGTCATTATTGCGCGAATGATGGTGCCCATGTGTTTAGAAACGGTGCGCTGTGTTGAAGAAAATATTGTGTCCAGCGTGATGGAAGCCGATATGGCGTTAGTCATGGGTCTTGGTTTCCCGCCTTTCCGTGGTGGTGCTTTAAAATACATTGATGATTTTGGTTTGGCTAAATTTGTGGAGCTGTGTGACAGTCTTGCTGATCTGGGTCCTGCTTATCAGGTGACATCTGGTCTGCGTGAACGCGCCAAAAACAATCTTGCGTTTTATTCATAAGGATTAACAGCCGCAGTTTCAGGAGAAAAACATGAATACCAAAGCACAAGAAGTTGTAATAGTGGATGCTGTTAGAACCCCAATGGGTAAGTCCAAAAATGGTCAGTTTCGTCATGTGCGAGCTGAAAAACTGTCGGCGATTTTGCTGCAAGCCTTGTTGGCGCGTAATCCTGCGTTGGATCCTAAAGCCATTGAAGATGTGATATGGGGTTGTGTGAATCAAACCAAAGAGCAGGGCTTTAATATTGGTCGGAATATTACACTGTTAGCCGGTTTGCCCAGAACGGTCGCGGGACAAACCGTGAATCGGTTGTGCGGCTCTTCGATGCAAGCTTTGCATGATGCCACGCAAGCCATTAAATCGCAGCAAGGCGGCGATGTCTATATTATCGGTGGTGTTGAGCATATGGGCCATGTCGCGATGGACCATGGTTTTGATATCAATCCTGAAGCATCCAAGCATGTTGCCAGAGCTTCCAACATGATGGGTCTGACGGCAGAGATGTTAAGCAGAATGCATGGCGTCACCCGTGAACAGCAAGATAAATTTGCTTTAGCCAGTCATCAAAAAGCTTGGCAGGCCACGCTTGAAGGTTATTGGAAAAAAGAAGTGGTGGCTGTTGAGGGTCATGATGTGGATGGCAATAAAATTTTGTGTGAAATTGATGAAGTGATTCGTCAAGACACCACGCTAGAATCCTTGGCCGCATTAAAGCCGGTCTTTGATCCAAGAAGCGGAACCGTGACGGCTGGCACCTCATCTGCGTTATCCGATGGTGCATCGGCCATGTTAGTCATGTCGTTAGAAAAAGCCGAAGCTTTTGGTTTAAAACCGCGTGCGCGCATTGTCAGTATGGCGGTTGCGGGTTGTGATGCGGCGATTATGGGTTATGGTCCGGTACCGGCCACGCATAAGTGCTTGCAGCGTGCGGGTTTGAGCATCGAGGATATGGATTACGTTGAGCTGAATGAAGCTTTTGCTGCGCAAAGTATCCCGGTATTAAAAGATTTGAAATTGATTGAGCATTTGGATTCTAAAATTAACTTGAATGGTGGTGCCATCGCATTGGGGCATCCATTGGGATGTTCCGGGGCACGTATTGCTACCACCTTGTTGAATATTTTAGAACGTAAAAATGGTCGTTATGGTTTGGCAACCATGTGCATTGGTTTGGGGCAGGGTATTGCGACCATTATTGAGCGCATGTAGGAATATGTAGGGGCGAATGATGATTCGCCCTGATGCGTTTGGGTACATGAGGATTCTTCGATCTATTCCCACTAAGTATCCTCAGTTGTTAATATCAAAGATTTAAACCAGCGATTTAAATCAAAACCGCAAACAACAGCGCAGCAACACTAATGGCTAAGCTTAGATATAGCCCAATGGTGTGGCGTTTTTGCAGCTGCAAGAATTTTGTTTGAATTTGGGTTTCCCATTGTTGTTTCGACGCCGCCGTCATGCTGGCCAACTCACCTTGTAGTAATTGGTGAGCGGTTTCTTTGGCAATGCGTTCAGCGGTTTCAATGGAGTGATGAGTGGCCACAAACTGCGCGGTACTTTTCACTTGCTCTAGTAATTGCTGGTCTTGCATTTTTTTCTGATCAGACTGCTGTTGTAGTTGATGCAATTGGTCATTTAACTCTTGTTGCACGCGCAAGGTGATTTTTTGGGCGCGCTCTTCGAGTAATTGTACGGTTTCGATTTTAAATGTATCCAGTAATGCTTTTATTTCATGGGTTGAGAGTGTTGTCGTGCCAGATGATGTTGGCGGGGTGGCTGTCGATACTGAGTTAGCGAGCTGTTGTTGGAATTGTGCGAGCGCTTGTTTGCTTAAAGACAACAATTGCTGTTGGAATTCCTGCAATTGTTGTTGTGAGATATCCTGATTGCCCTTTGTCACAAGTTTTTGTGGGTTCATTGGTGGTGAACTGTTGGAATGCGAGTTACTGGCATGGGCGTCAATGGGAACATGAAAGAGCTGTTGCATAAATTGGGAAACATCTTCTACTGATGCCGGTTTGGATAATATACCGCTAATGCCATGTTGCTGAGCTTTTGGCCAAGAATCAGGGCCTTCAGTGGCGCTACACATTAAAATAGGAATGTGTGACCAGCTGGGCTGCTCGTTGATGGCTTTGGAAGTATTAAAACCATTCATGCCCGGCATCAGATTATCCATAAAAATAATATCCGGGAGAGCCTGTGCACTGGATCGTAAATACGACAGCGCATTCTCGCCAGACTCCACGCAGTCAACGTGCATGTGCAGCTTTTCTAATGTTTTACGTAGCGAAAATCGCGCTGCACGCGAATCATCCACGATTAAGGCTTTTTTGTACTCCATTACTTCAGCACTCCTGACAACACTTTAATACGCCTGACAACGTTGTTTTACAGCAGCAGTAGCAGCGACCTATGCCTGCGCCGTACTATACACTAACTATTAATGCCTTTTTACCTGCAAATGCGTTGGAAATTTATAAACACAGCGATTTCTTTTGATGGCGAGCGTCATTTGTTGAGTCTAGATTGGTACCAATGGCTATTGGGTGAATAGTGTTAATAACAGGCCGGTGAATAGCTTTAAAACAGGGGTTGTTGATGCCCAGATGAGCAGGCTAGTGCTGATGAGTAGGATAATAGCCGCAAAGATTAATGTAATTGATTGTCTATTTTTCTGACGCTGTTTACGTTGTCTAAAATTCTCTAGAAGATGTTCAGCTTTGGTTGTTTTATGCAGGGCGCTTGTGTTCACGAAATGTAGCGGTTGTGGTTGTTGATTTTGTGAAAACTGTAACTGCTTTTGAAGATTATGTTTAACTTTTCTGATGTTATCGGGATCGGTATGCTTGAGCTTCTGACGATGGGCGACGATTTCAGCTAAGCCCTTCCTGGAAAAAACGGTATGTTTGTTGTCGATGTAATTAGTGGGTTGCGTTGGAGCGATTAAAAATTTTTCGGGGAAGGGTGCGGCGGTGGCATCAGCGTAAGATTTAAATTTAAACAATGGGCGTTTATTCGTTTTAAAAAAAGTCAGTAGTTCTAGTGCAGTGTTATGTCTTGCTGCATCGTACTCAGTATGTTTTAGTAGCATTATGCAGTAAATTTCAAAATGCTCGTTATGTGTGGTCTGTTTATCAATACTGTTGTCTAAGACGTCATTTAATCGTGTGATCATATAACCGTGCCAATTTTGTTTGCGTAAATCGCTCAGTGCGGGCAGCTCGGCAGTATAACCTAGGGGTAGCTTATGGTGAGTCTCTGTTTGTGAACAGCAATAAGCGGTTAGTTCTGCTAATTCACGCCGAACCGTATCGGTCAGCATAATAAATGCCTGTTTAGAGGTTGTCGGAAGGCTGGCGATAATATAATAGACTTCGCTATTGATTTTGACCGTAGAGATGGCCACGGTATAGGTTTCGCTAAGCGGCCCGTTAAACTGAAATTGTTGAAAGCTGACTTTCTTGATGAGGCCTAGTTTAGCTTGATAAAAAGCTAATATTTTGCTCTGTTGGTCACTGAGCCACTCATGACCGTTCTGAGTTTTTTGATGAAATATGGTTTCAGTGGTGATAGTCATCGTTTTCTTGAGTGAGGTTAAAAATCCAGATTTATTACGCTTATATGATTGACGATAAGAGATTTGAGCTGGGTTGAAGGTGAAAAAATGCAGGTTTTATGTAATCAATCTATAAGGCAAGCTAATGCATTATATTTTCATGCCGTCTATCCTGTATTCTTGTAGCTTGTAGCTTGTAGCTTGTAGCTTGTAGCTTGTAGCTTGTAGCTTGTAGCTTGTAGCTTGTAGCTTGTAGCAGTTTATAGCAGGATCTCGCCCTTAGTCGGGATTGTCATTATTGTGATTAAAAATGCGGGTTAATGCCTGATTTAAAGCACGCTCTAAATTGAGATGTTTTTGAGCTGCTTCGTTGAGGTCGGGCATGAAATACTGAAAATTACTGCCCCCTAATTCTTTGGCGCGATAGCGTGCAATGTCAGCTTGTTTGAGCAGGGTTGAATTATCAATTAACAAATCTTCTGACACTGATATACCGAGGCTGATGGATAAAAAAACGGGTTCGTTATCACAAAATATGGGGTCCTCAAAGTTTTTTAAGATTTGCTTAGCAATCACAGTCGCATGTTGGGGCTCGCTTAAGCCTTCCAGTACCACGACAAACTCATCACTGCCAAAACGTGACACAGTATCTTGGCGCCGCACCGATCCAATCAGACGCTGCGCAACTTGTTTTAATAGAAAATCCCCAACGTCATAACCCAATGATTCGTTGATGCCGCGAAAATTATCCAGATCGGCAAACAGCACAGCAATATTCTGTCCGCTGCGCTCGGCGCGCAATAAGGCTTGAGTAATTCGATCATAGCAAAGCGGCCGATTTGCCAATCCGGTGAGCTCATCAAAGTGCAGTAAGCGAAAAATTTGATCAGTAGTGCGTTTGCTGGTTAAGGTGTAACGAATGACGCGGTCAAGAATGGGGGCTGTCCATTGATTGACAAGAATATAGTCTTGTAATCCACGATTGGTCACTTTGTTAAAGTTGGCTTGTTGCTCGTTTAATAATACACCGACTATCGGTACGCCAGGTGCTTGTTGGGTTAAATGATCGATGGCTTGTGTGTCAATCTCGCTCATTTTGCGCAATGAGTGGCTGGTTAGGTTGATAAAGATCACATCAAATAGCGTGTCCGCTAGATATTTGCCAGCAACTTCGAGCGAGTGGGTCACCTGGCAGCGGACCAAATATTGGGTGGACTGTTGTAACGCCTGATGCAGCATATGCCCTTGCTGAGGGTCGGTATCCACAATTAAACAGTGAATGGGGATGCAGTCTGCCATAAGGCTCCTTGATCAGCTCGGACCAATCTTTCCGATTACTTGAAAATGCTTTAAGTTTATTTTTGAATGAAGCATCCATCCTCAAAAATCGATGCTTAAGACTAAAATGCTTGCCTGCTTAGTGCAAGCAATTGTTGTATGCACGCTTGCGTTTGACAGGGCTTCCTAGTAATAATTGTTCACCTGTAAATCATCTTGGCTTGATAAATGTCAGAAATGCGCACTTTTTGCTCGATGCGGCTTGGTAAAATTTTTATGAACTGACTTTTTACTAAAAACTGATGTTATTGATGGCG
>JANNXD010000149.1:0-72287 GCA_031409375.1 Gammaproteobacteria bacterium
CAGGTTTCATTCGCTGTTAATCAGTTAAACCTTCGTCCTAGAAAATCGCTTGCTTTTAAATCTCCTGCTGTTTTAATGCAGGATCAACTGGCGGCTTTCGCCGCTTAAACTGTTATGCACTTCGCGGTTGAATCTGCCTTATCTCTTTTTAAAACGATGGCGCAACAACTGAACCTACCCATCACTGATCGATCTTATCTTCCATTTATTTATCAACTAGCACCCGACAATACCGGCGTGATCACTTTTTTTAGCGGTCAACTAGACAATTTTATTGCGCAACCTACTACTGATGAAACCGCATCCACAGTACCTTTGCTCGGCGTTCAAGGTGGGGTGGGTACAGAAGCTGGTGTAGATTTTATTCACAACATCATCAGCCTTTATCCGCAGATTGCCGTACAAAACCAAAACAATCCTAATGAGCGCCCCTTTAATATTGCCCTACTCTCCAATAGCGCCACTCCTGACCGCTCTACCAAAATTGATCACCTGTACGATGACTCAGTAGCAGATCCTGGCAAAGCTTTATTTGGCGGCATAAAAATGCTGTTTGCACTGGGTGCAGAGATCAGCTGCGTCGCCTGCAACACCGCCCACTATTGGTTAAGCGAAGCCGATGTACAAAAAAAACTCAGTGCCGACGCCAACAAACAGATGTCGATTATTACCGCTTTGATTGAGCATTTAACATCACCCGCTGTACCCCAACTATCGACAGATACTCAAGGAGTGATTATGCTCGCCACACGCGATACCCTCCAAACCGGGTTATATCAACGTGCTTTACGTACTCAGGGCATCCACGTAAAAGACTTGTCATCAACTGAGGTGGATATAGTACATGACGCCATCTATCAAGACATTAAAGCCGGATTTCCGCAGCGCGCCCTCGCCCCGTTAATGACCATTGCTGAACGTTATCCGCAGCACATCTTGATTCTGTGCTGCACCGAACTTGGCCTGGTTCTAAACGCAGAAAACACGCCGGAACTGTTTCAATCCGAACGTCTGGTGGACAACAATATCATTAGCCCCACCACATTAATCCGCAAGTTATTGGCCGTTCAGGGCCAAGCCGTCACGTAACACCAGAAAAAAATGGCCTACTGGCGATTACTAACTGGCAAATTCATTAGCTTCAGCTATAACTATTGCTGTCGTGCGACTCGAAGTTTGTTTACAGGATGTGAAACAAAGGTTGCATTAAAGCGTGAAGTAACGTTAAAACGAATCCGCCAAGTAAAGATAGGAGCCCACATGAGCACAGAAACCGAAGACCTCGATCATCACGATGAGCCCACGCAACAAGAAGAAGCCAAAGCCATTAAGCACATTGACGATGGTTCCGACCGCAGCGTAACGTCCAAAGCCCGTGCTCGCCAAATGCTAGAAGACCAGATTCAATCCTTTTTACGTAATGGGGGTGCCGTGGTCGATGTTGCCCATGACGTGATTAACGATCCGCCACGTCGCCCAGTCTCCAATTACGGCAGTCGCCCCATTTAACTCAACGTTGATTCAGCTACCCACTGATTCTTCAGAAGACCTCAAGTTATAGGTGAATTCTTTATTAGTTCAACCAAGGGGAGGAAATAGTATCACGATGATCGGCCTACACCACTGGTCATTTGCATTCAGCAACGGACGTCAGTAAAGTCTACGCGAAACACAAGCTTGCCAAAACGGCTTACATGATTAGGTTTAAAGTGAACAATCATCCAGTCGCTCCGAGAAAAAAAACTAAGATCGCCGTCATCACGGGCGCCGGTATCAGCGCGGAAAGTGGCTTGACGACATTTCGCGATAGCAATGGTTTATGGGAGCAGTACCAGATTGAAGATGTCGCCAGCATTGATGGCTGGCATCGTAATCCCGAGTTGGTCCTCAACTTTTATAACGCCAGACGCACGCAAGCTGCCAGTGCGCAACCCAATGCCGCGCATTTGGCGCTGGTTGAATTGGAAAGCCAATACGAAGTTTGCATCATCACGCAAAATGTAGATGATCTGCATGAACGCGCTGGCTCTACACACATCATTCATCTACACGGCCAACTCAACCAAGCCCGTAGTTCAAAAAATCCCGTACTCATTACCCACATCGGCACACAAACCATTGCGCTCGGCGATCAAGCCAGCGACGGCAGCCAACTGCGCCCCAATATTGTTTGGTTCGGCGAAGAGGTTCCGCTGATGGAAACGGCAATGGACAAGGTCGCCGAAGCCGACAAGGTTTTAGTCATCGGCACGTCGCTCAGTGTTTATCCGGCAGCCAGTTTGGTCGATGAAGTTAAATCCGACGCTGAAAAAGTGCTGGTGAGTTTGGATGTGGCAAGACCACCGGCAGGGTATCGGTGGCTAAAGGAGAAAGCAACGGTGGGCGTCCCGAAGATTATCACTAGCTGGTTAATCGCCTCCAAAAAAAACTAGGCAGATTCAACCCAATCAATCTATCTGATCACTGTACGAAAAAATGTTTTTGTTATTCCTGCGAGTTATTTACAGGTACTGTTTTGGCACTGTCATCATGACACTCAATGGCTCGCAAATAAATAAAATTCGGCGCTTTCACGCCTGCTTTTTTTCTAATCGCCACCAATTCATCCGATTCAAAAAATCGCCGTGCATTTTCCAAAGATGACCACTGCGAAAAATGCACGATATGGTTAGCATCCTTCTCGTAATGTAATAATTGATAACTTATCTCACCAGCTGTTTTACGGATGGCGGCTGCTCGGTCAAAAATGATTTTCCATGCGGAATAATCAGCGACTTCGTGAATGATAAGAACATGAGGCATGTGGATCTCGCTGTTGGGTTAGAGAGTAACTGCGTAGATGGCAGACCACGCGTGCGCCGCGCCATTTTTTTTGCACCTGTTTTGTTATACCTGTAGAGACAAGGCAGCTTTGTTTCTACTAGGCTTTTTTCTCTAAAATACGCCATCTGCTCTATGGCTTGCAAAATGCAATGATCAGCATTTACACTTTTTAGTCATTTTGCACTTTTTAGTCATTTTGCTCGCGTTTAGGACATTACCATGACGACCAACCCCATACCACACGATCCACACGCCGCATTTGATCCGCATCTGGCGTTGCGTCAAGATGTGCGATTGTTGGGCGATTTATTGGGACAAACAATTTTGGATGCGGTGGGTCCTGAAGTCTATCAAGCCGTTGAGCATATTCGTCATTTAGCGAAACAGGTACATGGACAAAATGATTGGCAGCCGTTGGTGGATGCAATGGCGGCTTTACCTGAACAATATTTATTAGTGGTGGCGCGCGCGTTTACGCAATTTTTGCAATACGCCAATATTGCCGAACAACATCATCGTGTTCGTAGACGCGATGCGCATCAACGTGATCAGCAGCAAGTGCCGCAATCCGGTTCGATGGCGGCGTTATTGCCGCAGTTATTATCGCAAGGTGTCGATCAATACACGCTGGCGAATCAAATTACGACGCTTAATATTGAGCTGGTATTAACGGCACATCCCACGGAGGTTACGCGACGTACTTTGCTGCGCAAATATCATGATATTGAAAAATTGCTCAGCCTGTTAGATCGGCCAGATTTAACGCCACAACAACGTCATGCACACAGGCAACGTTTGCAACGTCGTATTATTGCTGCTTGGCATACCGATGAAATTCGTCAACATCAACCGACCCCAGTGGATGAAGCCAAGTGGGGTTTTGCCACAGTTGAAGCCACCTTATGGGAGGCGCTGCCGAATTTTTTGCGCGAACTCGATGAGCAGATGCGGTTGCATCTGGGCACTGGATTACCCTTAACCGCCAAGCCAATTCGTTTTGCGTTTTGGATGGGCGGTGATCGGGATGGTAACCCAAGTGTTACCGCGAAAGTCACTGAAGAAGTATTGTTATTATCGCGTTGGCAAGCTGCCGATTTGATACTGCGAAATGTGCAGGAGTTACGTGAAGATTTATCCATGCAAACCACGAATCCCGCACTGCAGGCGATCACCGGTGAGCATCACGAACCCTATCGAGCGTTGTTAAAAACAGTACGCCAACGTTTAGAAAATACCAAACTTTGGGCAGAAGCGGCGATTCACGGTAACCCATTGGATCTGCCCATCTACCAGCAAGATGCAGAATTGCTGACGCCTTTATTATTAATTTATGACGCGCTGGTTGAATCTGGCATGCGCGCCATTGCGGAGGGCGGATTAACGAATTTGATTCGGCGCGTCGTGTGTTTTGGCTTGTGTTTGATGCCGTTGGATATTCGACAATCTGCACCACTGCATGCGCAAGCTATGCAAGAAATCACGGATTTCCTTGAACTATTTCCGCAGGCTGGCGGCTATCTGGCATTGTCCGAAACGGACAAACAACAGTTTTTAATCAGTGAACTCAAGAATCAGCGTCCGTTGATTGCCAATCATTTTGTGGGGTCGCCGATGACACAAGAGATCCTGGCAACTTTTCGGTTATTGGCCAAACAGCCAAAATCGGCGTTGGGTGCTTATATTATTTCCATGGCCACTGCGCCGTCTGATGTGCTGGTGGTGCGGTTATTACAAAAAGCCTGCGGCTTTCATCAACCACAAGGCATTCATCAATCTCAAAGTATTCAACAACCACAAAGCATTCAGCCGCCGCAAAGAATCGTTCCGTTATTTGAAACCCTTAAGGATCTGCAAGGGGCTGCTGGTACATTGGCGCAATTGTTGGCCATCGATGTTTATCGACAAGGAATTGATGATCAACAAGAGGTGATGATCGGTTATTCGGACTCTGCGAAAGATGCAGGTTTTATGGCGGCTGCTTGGGCACAATATCAAGCGCAAGAATCCTTAACGCAAGTTTGTGATCGTTTCGGGGTACATCTGACGTTATTTCATGGTCGCGGTGGTTCGGTGAGCCGTGGTGGCGGCCCGTTGCACGCGGCAATTTTATCGCAGCCGCCAGGAAGCATTCGTGGCAGCCTGCGCATTACCGAACAAGGTGAAATGATTCAATTCAAATTTGGCCTGCAAGGATTGGCTTTACGGAATTTATCCCTTTATACCTCAGCCGTATTGCAGGCGAGTTTGCAGCCAGCGCTGGCACCCGCACCGATATGGCGTGACATGCTGCAACAGCTTTCCGATGTTTCAGTCGCAGAATATCGGCGTATCGTGCATCATCATCCCGCATTTGTTGCGTATTTTCATGCGGTGACACCAGCAGACGCATTGAGCCGATTAGCACTGGGCAGTCGTCCGGCGAAACGGCAAGCGCAAGGGGGAATTGAAAGCTTGCGCGCCATTCCTTGGGTGTTTGCCTGGACGCAAATGCGCCTGATGTTGCCCGCCTGGCTGGGGACGGGGCATGCGTTGGCGCAAGCGATTGACCAACAGCAATTACCCATTTTGCAGGATATGGTAAAACACTGGCCATTTTTTGCGATGTTGATGGATATGCAGGAAATGGTATTGGCCAAAGCCGAAGCGCGCGTTGCCGCCTATTATGAAAATCGATTAACGCATGATGCAGCGTTACAGGCGCTGGGTCAGTATTTTCAACAAGGGCTACAGCAAGCACGCGATTGCTTACCGCCAATTATTGGCCATGAAATTTTAGCGCACAACCTCGTACTGAAACGTTCGATTCAAGTACGTAATCCCTATCTTGATCCGCTGCATATTTTACAAGTTGAACTGATGCGGCGTTTGCGAGCAATACCGTCAGGACAAGCACCGCTATTAGAAAAAGCCTTGATGGTATCGATCACTGGTATTGCAGCGGGGATGCGCAATACCGGTTAAACAATTGCTTTCTTGTTTAGTGACTGGCAGCAATCATCACTTCTGCCATGGTGCCATAGACCATAGTCCAAGCGGTTTTTGCTTCAGGGGTGAAAACGGGGCCGAGTCCTTGCTGTAAGGTTTTCAGTAACGCCGCGCCGACGGTGGCGTAATGCGCATCCTGCACACCGTAACCGACGTGACGCTGCGCGAGCAGTTGTAAAGTAGGCACTAATTTATTTAACTCATGTAATTTGCCAACGGCAGTATCAATCATCTGTATGAGTTTTGCGCCTTGCACCACCATGTCACCTTTAAATAAAGCCTGTAGGCTGGGATCGGCGGCGAACAAATTTTGATAAAACAAAGCGGCTGCTTGGGTAGAGATAGGTTTGACTTGCGACCAAGTGGATTGCACGAGGTTAATAGCTTCTTGCTGCACGTTACTGCTCCCTACCTTTATTTTTAATAATCCGGATGCTGATGGCCAAAGCTGTTCAGTGATTAGCATTATGGTGCGTAGATGCGCCGTTTGCCATGCTTATTCAACATTATATTTATACTGCTTTAATTGGCAGATGCAAATTTACTTAATGACACTTGGAAAATGCACAATAGCAACTTGTTTAAGTTCAACATCAATTGCCACCACTCAACATCCCTCAAGATTAAGCCTGCCTGCAATTTAAATCCTTTGCTTCCTTTCTTCAGCAGGATGGTGTTTATTAGCAGCTTATGTTTCTTTGAGGGTCAGCTATGTCAACAGCAGAGATGGTGTCGGTAACGGAATCATTAACCGGACGATTTATGCAGACGGCGCAGAGTGGTCGGCATGTGTTCACCTTGGATGAACCGATGGATATCGGTGGCAATGATGCAGGGCCAGGCCCATATGATTTGTTGTTGATGTCCTTAGGCGCTTGCACCAGCATGACGTTACGGATGTACGCTGATAGCAAAAAATGGCCTTTGCAACGCGTAAGCGTGCAATTGCGGCATCATAAAATTCATGCAGAAGATTGTGCGCAGTGTGATACCAAGGTGGATATGGTCGATGAAATCATTCGCGATATTCAGTTGATTGGTGATTTGAGCGATGAACAGCGTTTGCGCTTATTAGAAATTGCCAATAAGTGTCCAGTGCATCGCACGTTAATGTCCGAAATTCGCATTCAAACACAGTTGTTGGGAGTGTAAAGCGCAGTGGCTCATCATCATGAAGTGCATCGTGTACATCGCGCCGGTTGGTTGCGTGCTGCCGTTTTAGGCGCTAACGATGGTGTGATCTCGATCGCCAGTTTATTGGTGGGCGTTGCTGTGGCGCAAACCTCTGGCGAGCAATTGCTGGTGGTTGGTTTAGCGGGCTTGGTCGGCGGCGCAGCTTCCATGGCAGCGGGTGAATATATTTCGGTGAGTTCGCAAGCGGATATGGAAAAAGCCGATCTGGCACGAGAGGCTCGCGAAATTGCCATTAATCCGCAGGGCGAGCATCGTGAATTAAAGCATATTTATGTTGAACGTGGGTTAACGCCCGAATTGGCCGATCAAGTCTCGGTGCAACTGATGGCGCATGATGCCCTGCAAGCACATGCACGCGATGAACTGGGCATTAGTCACAATTTAAAAGCACGCCCTCTGCAAGCAGCTGTGTCGTCAGCGCTGGCTTTTTTCTTGGGCGGCCTATTGCCCATACTGGTGATGATGGCGGCCAATGGCGCAGCTTATTTATCCTGGATAATCAGTGGCGCATCACTTTTATGCTTGACCGCACTGGGTGCACTGGCCGCGTATTTGGGGCGAGCACCATTGTTGTCGGGGATGATGCGCGTGACCTTATGGGGATCTGCGGCCATGGCATTAACCGCTGCGCTGGGTGGGCTTGTCGGTTAGTGGAGCGAGCCAACGTGTTGGCCCTAAACCATCAAATGATTTGCTTAAAACCATTCGCTGGGTTAGAAAAGAATTTTACGCTTGCCCACGTTGATGAGGATCAAAAAATGCCGATCACTACAAATCTCAGAAGGTATCCAGCCAAGGATCAAATGCAAGCAGCCACGATTTCGCCTAAAAACAGTATCGCATCTACAAGCGCCAACCCTATTGCTTCAGCAAACAGTGATACTCCCAACGTTAGAAAAACACAGCGTTGCTCGAGCGTATCACATGATTTTTGTACATTAATCGAAAACAATGAAGTAATCATCATGCCACGAGTTAAAAAGCACTTGTGCGCACTATTGCGTGAAGCCTGCCCAGGCACAAAATTTCCAGATGAATTAACCCAAAAATTAAAAACGTTGTGCGATGAGCAATCGTAGCAATACGCTGAAACAATGCGCTGCAGCAATACTTTGATTAGATTGAAGACTTTTACTTGTCATCAAAACTGTTGATTCACCCAAGCCATCACCTTTTTATATTGTGCAGGCAGCAGGTTTTGCAGTTGCGTTAAGCGCTGTTTGTGTTGCGGGATATCATCAGCACAAAGATTGATATGACCAACTTTGCGGCCCGATCGCACGCTTTTGTTATACCAATAGAGTTCCGCACCCGGCACGCTGAGCCAACTTGTGTTGTGTGCAATGCCGATCAGGTTAATCATGACGGTTAATGTTTTAATTTGCGGTGTACATAATGGCAAAGCACTGATGGCGCGCAGATGCGCTTCGAATTGATTGAGGCTAGCTCCGGCTTGTGTCCAGTGACCACTGTTATGAACGCGTGGTGCCAATTCATTCACCAGCAATTGTTCACCGACACGAAAACATTCCATCGCCATCACACCGACATAACTTAAGTGTTGCATTAAGCGGCTTAACATCTGCTGCGCTTGCGACTGCAGTGTGGTTAAACGCGCCAAAGGCGCAATCGAGGCCATTAAAATCCCCTCGACATGCAGATTAAGTGTTAAAGGGTAATAGACTTCGTGGCCTGTGGCATCACGCACGCCAATCAGCGACAGCTCTTCATCAAAAGGAACACGTTGTTCAGCAATGGCATGTTCGCGCCAATCTTGAATATCGGCTGGCTGATTAGCGGTGAGCCATAATTGCCCGCGACCATCATAACCACCACAACGGCGTTTTAATAAAACTCTCTCACCAAGGGTTTGGTGCAGCTTGGTGAGCTCGGTATCAACAGCCAGTGGTTGCCAGGGTGCCGTTGCGAGCTGCAATTCATCGAGTAGTTGTTTTTGGGTTAAACGATCAGCGAGTGTCGTCAGTGCATTGGCATTGATAAAGCGCGGATGTTGTGAGAGTAAACTGGTTACAGGAGTATCCGGCCATTGCTCACGTTCTGCTGTGACGAGATCGTTAGGTGCGAGCTGAGGTAATTGATACGCATCAATATCAACCGGGCGAACATCCAGCGCCAAGGGTTGTCCGGCATGTTGCAACATGGCACCCAGTTGTCCAGCGCCGAGCACCCAGATGCATGTCATGCCCTAGGATCCGAATTTTGTAAAACAGCATCGGTTTGTTGTTGGCGAAATAATGCAACTCTTGCGGCCAGCGCAGTATCATTTAATGCCAAAATTTGACAGGCCAATAATCCGGCATTAAACGCACCTGCAGTACCAATCGCTAAGGTTCCAACCGCAATGCCTTTGGGCATTTGCACGATGGACAGTAAACTGTCCATGCCATTTAACGCCTGGCTTTGCACGGGAACACCAAGGACAGGCAATGCGGTTTTGGCAGCAGCCATACCGGGTAGATGTGCGGTGCCACCGGCACCGGCAATAATCACTTTAAAACCACGCGCCTGAGCTTGTTCAGAAAATTGCATTAAACGATCAGGGGTGCGATGTGCGGAAATGATTTCAGTATGAAAACCGACTTGCAGTTGCGTTAGAATATCGCAGGCTGCTTGCATCGTTTGCCAATCACTTTGAGAACCCATGATCACTGCTACTTGCTGCACGTTGCCTCCTCGGGCTCTCTTCTATTGCAGAAAGCACGCATTATTGTGATTTCTAGTGTCTTTGTAAATATCATTATCAATTCCACGAAAGGCTCAGCCTGAGGCACTTAATCCGTTTGTACTTCAGGCTGAGATTGAGCGACAATTGCGACTGTTTTTTTAAGTCCGTCTCGGTTACTTCTCATGTGAGGCAACGTCTTTGATCTATGGTTACTTTTTAACATGAGGAAATACGTTTCAGTTTTCTAACTGCCAATCCGCATTGAAGCCCCCCCTCATTAGGACAATGATTATGTCAGCGACCCCACTGCTACCTCACTTATTGGGATTAACACTACGAACCCTTTACCAGCCACTGGCAATCTATAGCCGCTATCAGCAACTAATGAGCACCAGCAGTACCATTATGCGCTGTTTACGCAACTGCGCTTATGGCGAGCACCCTCAGCAACAATTAGATCTACACCTACCCACCTCGACTTCTCACACACCAGCAGGACCACTGCCTGTCGTCATTTATGTGCATGGCGGCAACTGGGTGGCAGGCGACAAGCTTCAATATCACCACATCTGCAAGCAAATTGCCGAACAAGGTTTTATTGTTGCTAATGTGAACTATCGATTGGCGCCTAACTTCACCTATTCGCAGCAAGTTCAGGACATCAACAGTGCTATTTTATGGCTTTGTCGCGGCTTACCGCAGTTTCAAGGCGATCAACAACGCTTATTTCTGATAGGTGATACCTCGGGTGCAAACTTGTTATGCACCTATGCACTGGCCTTAAATCACCCCTATCTTCGCAATGCACTCGAAATCCAGCATCCGATCAGCAGTCAACAAGTAAAGGGGTTGGCGCTTTTATATGGAGTATTTGATCTTGAGCACGGACTATTTGCTCAGCTACCCTTTTTGAAGCTTTGGCATGAGACGCTTTTGGGTAATCGCGGCAGAGATCAACAACAAACCGTATTACTGGCTTCGCCGCTGCGACATCTACACCGCCATTTACCGCCAGTTTTTTTAGCTGCGGCCGAGAATGATCCCTTATTTTCTCAATCCGTTTTACTGGCGCAACGCTTAAAAACCTTAAAGCATCAATATGCTACCGCTTTTTACGACAAAACGGATTATGCCAGCGGCCATCATTTGAGCTTTGCTTGGCAAAAGCAGCCCTGCGCAAAAAAAATGTTAGCCGATACCCTTCAATTTTTAAAACTGCAACGCTACCATTTGCAACTGGCTGCGACAGACAGTGGCACCATCCAAACCCAAACCCACAACGCGCCAGAAGTAGTCTCCTGAGCGAGGCAAACGCCGAAGCAACCCAGAGCCCAACTGCAACTGAGTTTGCTGCGCTGCAATCAACTGCCCCACCAGTATCGGCGCACGATTGGGTGGCGAAGATAACTGCGCAAAATTATTAGCCCTTGGCGCTGAGTACAGCTCATAGCGATAAGCTGCTACTGGAGCGCTGCTTAACCAAAAAAAATCAGTATCCGCGTTTGCCATCAACACTTGCCGAGGCGCTGGCGCTACCAACTCAATAGAAGCGGGTGCCAACAGGGACTGCCGCTCATCAACCGTCACCTGATAATGCAGATAATATAAATTGCCATTCGATGCCGATAACTGAAGCACATAAATTCCCGGCTGATCGGTTGGCAATGCAGGACTTAACAGCAAGCTTTTTGGTGATTGAATTATCTGCATGTCGCCGATTGATTCAAAGGGCAAAATGCTGATATCAACCAGAGGCTGATCAAGACGCGCCACCCGCCAAAATACACCTGTTTGACCCACTCCATCCAACTCAAAATACCCGTTGGCGTGCAGGCGCGCACCCGAGACAACGACCTTAAAGCTATCATGCTGATCGAAATGTATTTGCCCACGGCTTAAAGTAACCATTGATTGATGATTTGGCGAGCCATGTACGGGAGAGTAATGCTGAGTGATCATCGTGGAGGGTGAAATCAACGCGAGTGGCAACTGCAACGGCGCTGCATGCACCAAACTATTCAAGACTGGCTGAGCAGTAGCACACAGCAATAACCGAGTAAATACTTGCCGAGCATTTATACCTCCAACGAACTTCAATTATCAGTCACCCGTTATTGAGAACGTTATTGATTAATAACCGTCAGCTTCGAAATAATTTTTTTAACACCACGCACTTCTTGCGTTAATTCAATCGCGCGCTCTTGTTTTTCAACACCGGATACGGTGCCATTTAACGTCACTACCCCATTACGAGTATCCACATTGATATCCCAAGCACTAACATCACGATCTTTAAGAAAACGCGCATTGACCGCAGCGGTAATGCTGGCATCATCAACAATTTCATCAAGATCACGCTCATCATTACCGGCGTAGTAACCTGCAGCAGTACCACCCACCAATATCGCTGGCCAACACCCACATAGACTGATCGCTAACAACATACTCATAAGTGTGGCAACTACTGTTTTCATGTTACGTTCCTAGCATTAATGATATTAGGCAGTATACGCACAACACAACTATCATCTCAAGCGCCATTGTTTTTAACAAAAGTTTTTAACAAAAGCTTTTAACAAAAATTTTCAAACAAAGCGTTCGACAATGCCCCGCAGGATTACAACAAACCCGCCTCCCGAAACGAAAACGTTTGCCTTCCCGCAATAATAAAATGATCGACCACGCGAACATCAACAGTAGTCAATGCCGCTTGTAACCGAGCCGTTAATAGTTTGTCAGCCTCACTGGGACGGCAAGCACCACTAGGATGATTGTGATACAACAAGACAGCCGCAGCGGACAAATCCAGTGCATGCTTCACAACATCACGAGCATAAACCACGGTACGATCCAGCGTTCCCTTAAATAACTCCTTTGCCTCAATTAACTCTAATTGTGTATTTAAAAAAACGCAGCCAAATACTTCATAAGTTAAAGCCGAAACGCGCATACCCAACCAACGCATAACTTTTTCGGGATCATCCAGCACAGCTGTCTGCATCAACTCAGCCTGCATAAAGCGCGCACCCAACTCTAATGCCGCCTTAATCTGCACATATTTGGTTTCTCCCAAACCTTTTAAGCGACAAAAGCTACCCATATTTTGCTGGAGCAATGCACGTAAACCGCCTGCCATTTGAATAGCCTCTTGCGCAAGCAATAATGCGCTCTTACCCGACACGCCAGTTCGTAAAAAAATTGCCAATAATTCAGCATCCGACAAAAACTGTGCACCATATCGCAATAATTTTTCGCGCGGCCGGTCATCCGGCATCCAGTTACGAATAGACATCCTTAGTGCCCCTTGAATAAAAAGCAGCATCGCTTATTATTGCATGCATCCCTTATGATACATGCACTTTGACCAACAAGGACATCCCATACAACATGCCGCGTCTACTACTGGGAATATGTGGCGGCATTGCAGCGTATAAAGCCGCTGAATTGGCGCGAATACTGATGAAAGCCGGAGCACAAGTACGAGTCGTCATGACAGCCAATGCCTGCAACTTTATTAGCCCACTCACCTTTCAAGCAATTACACAGCAGCCGGTAGGCACTAAGTTATTGGACACGGCAACTGAAGCGGCTATGCCACATATAACCTTAGCACGCTGGCCAGAACGTATTATCATTGCACCCGCCTCCGCACAAACCATTGCTAAAATTAGCCATGGCTTTGCTGATGACTTGTTATCAACAATTTGCTTAGCGACTAAAGCACCGTTAATTATTGCGCCAGCCATGAATCAAGCCATGTGGTTAAATGCTGCAACACAAGACAATATTCAACGCTTAAAAAACCGCAACGTACATATCATCGAACCCGAAGATGGCGTACAGGCTTGCGGCGAAACAGGGCCTGGCCGCCTGGCAGATCCCGCAATAATTGCGCATGAGTGCCTAAGTACTTTTACAAACACCTACTTAAGCAAACAAAAATGGGTAATCACCGCAGGACCGACGCGCGAAGCGATTGATCCGGTACGCTATCTCAGCAACCATAGTTCAGGCAAAATGGGATATGCATTAGCAGCGGCAGCAGCACAAGCCGGAGCAGAAGTTATTTTAATTAGCGGACCTTCTGCGCTAACCACCCCTAACGGCGTACAACGTATTGACGTGATAAGCGCTGAGGAAATGCTGAGAGTCTGCCTACAACAAGCGCAAAGTTGCGATGTTTTTATTGGCGCCGCTGCCGTTGCCGACTACACTCCCTCGTCACCATCTGTGCAAAAAATTAAAAAAGAGAAAACAGGTTTGACGCTCACCTTAATTCCCACGCAAGACATACTGCTGCAAGTTCGCCTCCACTGCCAACCCCAGTTTTTAGTCGGCTTTGCCGCTGAATCAGAACAGATTATTGAACACGCACGAACCAAACTACAAAATAAGCAACTTGACCTTATCATTGCCAATGACATTTCACGTACAGACTCTGGGTTTAACCAAGACAACAATCAAGCCATACTGATCGACCAACAAACCACGAAAACCTGGCCCTTAATGCCCAAGACACTTCTAGCAAAACAATTGATAGAAGTAATTAATACACACGCTCAGAGCAAATTACAAAAGAGGACATTATCGTGAAAAGAAAATCGCCTTCGCTAAAGAAGATATTCGAGCCGACTTCGCGATTACGGCAAATTGATCGCCATCTGTTGATAGTAGCGGCTGCATGGTTATTTTTACCTAATATCAGTGGCTTTTTAATACAAGACACGATAATTAAGTCCGTGATTAGCTTCAACCAACAACAATTACAACAACAAATTTTGCATAATGCTCAGCAGACTTTGCAACTGACACTTTCTACTTTACCTGAGCGGGTACAAACCTTAGCATCCAAGCCATTTTTAAACGATGCAGTGCTCACCTCAACTGACCTTAGTGAACTAGAACAGCAACTAGTAGCATTACTACCCATAGGCAGTGACATCAAATTACTCAACGCTACGCAGATATCAACGTTCACTGATGATTACGTACTGCTCAACCTAATCAATCAGCTAAAAAAAATTGGGCAAGCCCCACCTCAAATTCTTCAACAACCCACAGGGCTGACTTATCGCATCGGTATCGCGCTCAAAACCAACAACATAAATAACGGTTTTTTAGTTGCCAGCATTCCGCTAGAACCCTTTTTAGCAGCACTGCCCAAACTTGAGCCTACCCTAGGTTATATAGAGATCACATTACCCATTGCGGGAGTGAAAATGTTAACTCTATACAAGAGCGGAAATCGCAATTTAAAGCAATCAAACGAACCGGAAAAATTCACCATCGCACAATTACCTTTATCAGTTTATTTACAAATTGACCCCAGCACAGCACAACAACACATTTCTTTATCTCTATACTGGCTATTGATTAATGCCGCAAGCTTGCTGAGCTTTGGACTTTGGTTAGTCCTGCGTAAAAAGGAACAAATACAACTTAAAAATAATTTTAAATACTTACTTAGCAACCTACAGCCAAACAAAAATACGCGCGAAGCGCACTACAACTTACCACACTTTCAACACCTAGAAGACCAAATAAAAAATCTCTTACTTGCTGCTCAGCCAAACCCCAGTATCGTAACTAACGAAGAGAAATCTTATGCTAAAACCGCATTTTTAAACACGACAAATAACGTCAAACTTGATAACGACCCAGCAATTGAAGATAACCTATTTTCAAATCTAGACCTTAACCTTGAGGATACATCTGTGTTTGATCTGCCACCGACTACTACACAACATTTACAATTACCTTCCAGCGTATTTCGCCAATATGATATTCGCGGCATCGTAGATGACACCTTAACACCCGAATTGGTGACAACCATTGGCCAAGCACTCGGCACACAATCTCTGAAAAAAAGGCAGTCGACCATTATTATTGGCCGTGATGGCCGACACTCATCTCCTGCATTAAGTCAGGCCTTAGCAGAGGGCATTCTAAAGTCGGGGTGTAATGTCCTGGATATAGGCGAAGTACCAACGCCGCTGGTGTATTTTGCCACCTACCATACCGAGTTCAAATCAGGTGTCATGATTACCGGTAGCCACAACCCGCCAAACTATAATGGCCTGAAAATGGTATTGGCTGGCGAAACTCTGTTTGGCCAACATATTCTTGATTTAAAAACATTAATTGAACAACAACAGCTGTCCCAAGGCCAAGGCCACTATGCCACTACCAATATCACCGAGGATTACTTACAACGCGCCACTCAAGACACCATTTTAGCGCGTCGGTTAAAAGTGGTGGTCGATGCTGGTAATGGCGTTGCAGGCCCAACGGCATTAGCGTTACTCGACAGACTCGGTTGCGATGTCATTCCTTTATATTGCGATATTGACGGCGACTTCCCACACCATCATCCAGATCCTAGTAAACCTGAAAATCTACAGACATTGATCGAAACCGTTAAAGCTGAGCAAGCGGATTTGGGTATTGCTTTTGATGGCGATGGTGATCGCTTAGGCGTTGTCACTAATAATGGCAAATTAATCTATCCTGATCGCTTGCTGATGTATTTCGCGAAGGACATCCTGGTACAAAATCCCGGCGGCGATATTATCTTCGATGTTAAATGCAGCAGCAGCTTAAATCGGATGATCATCCAATGGGGCGGACGTCCTATCATGTGGAAGACGGGACACTCTCTCATTAAAGCCAAGCTCAAAGAAACTGGCGCGCTATTAGCTGGGGAAATGAGCGGGCACATTTTTTTTAATGATCGATGGTTTGGTTTTGATGATGCCTTATATAGTGCTGCGCGCTTACTAGAATTATTATCACTGAACATGAAATCACTTGATGAAACCATGCGCGAAATCCCTGAGCTAGTGTCCACGCCGGAGATCAACATCACCGTTTCTGAAGAAGAAAAGTTTTCAATTATTGAAACCTTAAAAAAAATCGGCGTATTTAACAGCGGGAAAGTCACTACGCTAGATGGTATTCGAGTAGATTACCCTCATGGCTGGGGATTAATTCGCGCCTCCAATACAACACCCGTCTTAGTAGCAAGATTTGAAGCAGAAACCGTCGAAGAAATGCAGCGTATCCGCCAGGAATTCACACTCAATCTGGCTAAAGTCAATGCCAACTTAAAAATCCCAAACTAAATTTTGCCTAGGATAAAGCCATGTCGTTGGATCGCAGTAAAGCGCAACAAATTGCTCAAGTATTAACAGAAGCACTGCCTTACATTCAACAATTTACCGGTGCCACCATGGTGGTTAAATATGGCGGCAATTCTATGACCGATCCCGAGTTAAAGAACTCATTTGCACGCGACGTGGTATTAATGAAATTACTTGGAATGCGTCCAATTATTGTCCATGGCGGCGGCCCGCAGATCGGTCAAATGCTTGCCAAGATTGGCAAGCATTCACAATTTATTGATGGCTTACGCGTTACCGACGCAGAAACCATGGAAGTCGTAGAAATGGTACTGGGAGGATTAGTTAATAAAGATATTGTCGCCCTGATTAACCACCAGGGTGGCCGAGCAATGGGATTGACTGGCAAAGATGGCAGTCTAATCAAAGCACGCAAACATCTACACCTACGCCCGGCGACTGACGATCAAGCTGCAACATTCATTGATATTGGCCAAGTCGGCGATGTTGAAAGTATCAATACCGACATACTCAACATGATCACCCTCAGTGACTTTATTCCCGTCATCGCACCCATTGGCGTTGATGCCGCAGGCAATGCTTATAATATTAATGCCGATACTGTTGCTGCAAAATTAGCAGCTGAATTACGCTGCCAAAAGCTCATTGTACTCACCAACACACCGGGCATTTTGGATCAACAGCAAAGAACACTCACCCTCCTCACACCACCCGACATTCAGGCCTTAATTGCAGAGGGCACCATTGCCGGTGGTATGTTACCAAAAGTACAAGCCGCGATGGATGCACTCTCTGCAGGCGTTAACAGTATTCACATCATTGACGGACGCATTCCACATGCCATCTTATTAGAGGTATTAACGGCAGACGGAGTTGGCACAAAAATCCAGCAAACTTTAATCCAGTCAATATTTGACTCTTAAATATAGTCAGGGGGGGGTGAAGCTCTGCTTAACTACTTAGTTTCAACGGGAGCAGATGCTTCAGGTGCCGAGATATTAGAGACCTGTGTCGAATGCTCCTGCAAATATTGCAGCCGATCAATAATCACCTGGTACTCTTCTAAGCAAACTTGCATTTCTTTATATTTGCCGTCATTGAATTGTTGCAGTCTCAATACTTCTTGCTCATTAACATGCAGCCTATTGATGATAGTGTCATACACACTAAGGCCTAATTGTTGGGCGTTGGCGGCATCTGCGACCAACTTTTCATTATCCGACTTCATTTGATTAATTCTGGCTTGCGTAATTTCTGTCATGACCTGCATCTGATTAATTTTACGATCACGCGCACGTGTAGCATCAGACACACTGCTATACGTTTTCAACAGCTGCTGATCTTTAAACTCTTGTACTTTTTTTTTACTATCCAACTCTTCCGCAACTGCACGCTCTTTTAACTGTGCTTCTGTTAGCGGCGGCGCCACAGTTTCAACTACCTGCCCCCCCTCAAGGACTTGATAACCTGCTTGGTAAGCCTCTGGTGATAATTGATTACTTAACTCCCAAACCCCAGATGCATTTTTAAAGCGGTACAAGGTTTTTTTTAAATCATCAGCACCCTGTGCCGAAATGGCCGTGGTCGCGACCAAACATATCAAAAAGAAAAATACGCGCATAATCGCCTCTTGAATGAACAGCACAAATCAAACTCCTTCAGAATAGCTGAGGATTTCTGCTCGCAATTGCTTAGCTGAGGAATTTTGTTGCTGCATTTCTAAGTAATCAGCGATGTCGCTTAATTTGACTAAGCTTATTACTGGCACCTGCCAGCGCTGAGCCAGCTGCTGGGCGGCAGTATGTTCCGGCGAAATCATGGCCTGTCGATCAAGCGCCACCACCAAAGCAACTAAAGTGCCCCCTTGAGAAATGATCATTTCCGCTGATTGATTGATGGCGGTGCCAGCAGTAAGCACATCATCAACCAAAATATGACGTCGCCCTCTAATCTGGCCCACCCATTGTCCACCCTCACCATGCGCTTTGGACTCTTTACGATTATAGACCAAGGCAATATTACGCTGATAAGTACTTGCTAGCACCATCACGGTTGCAGCTGCCAGTGGAATGCCTTTATATGCAGGGCCAAATACGCTGTCAAAATCTAACTCAGCATTAACCATTAACTGCGCATACCATTGGCCAAGTTGTAATAAATCTTGGCCATCCATTAGCTTAGCCAAATCGAAAAAAAAATGACTATGTCGGCCGGATTTTAATTGAAAATCACCAAACTTTAATGCTTGATTCTGTAATACGCGTTGAATAAATTGCTGCTGCACAGCAGTTAGCTTAATGGCATTGCTATTCATGATGCCAACACTTGCTGCTGCAAATCTAATAACTGGACTATGCCTTTTTTCGCCAGTGACATCATTTGATTAAAATCGTGATCTGCAAAAGGCTCGCCTTCTGCAGTACCTTGCACTTCAATAAAGCCCAGTTGATCGGTCATCACCACATTCATATCCGTATGTGCATTGGAGTCTTCAAGGTAATCCAAATCCAAAACGGCTTGTCCTTGATAGATGCCCACCGATACTGCAGCAACACGATGCTTGAGTGGAATAGCTTTAATTTTTTTTTGCTGCAACAAATGCTGCATGGCATCAATCATCGCGACACAAGCGCCGGTAATCGCAGCAGTACGAGTACCGCCATCGGCTTGAATGACATCACAATCAAGCATGATGGTATTTTCACCCAGTGCTTTTAGATCAACACAGGAGCGTAGCGCTCGCCCAATTAAGCGCTGAATCTCCATAGTACGCCCCCCCTGTTTACCACGAGCAGCTTCACGATCGGAGCGTGAACCAGTTGCACGCGGCAACATGCCATATTCAGCAGTGATCCAACCTTGGCCTTTACCTTTTAAAAATTTTGGCACATTGTGGTCAATACTCGCGGTGCAAATCACTTTGGTATCGCCAAACTCCACTAAAGCGGAACCCTCTGCATGTTTGTTGACATGACGTGTTAGCAAAATAGAACGTAGTTGATCAAACTGCCTGCCACTAGGACGCATGCAAATCTCCGAGAAAACCATTGAATGATCCGCATCATACCCGAGAATGGACTAAATGAAAAACCTAGCCACCAGTTGAGAAAACTCATTATCAGCCTGCTGAATCAGCCTAAGAACCAAGAATAGGGAATGAGCGGTCGACACGGCAGCGATGATTCAGAACGATCGCATCGTTCGATATTGTATCTTTGAAATAGGGATTACCCGCCAACCCCTAGCGTCCTCCAAATTGACCATTACTTGCATCAGACGAGACACTATAAAAAATGTGATTAAGTTAACATAAAACACACAGCAGTCTCGGATATGCTGCATAAACTTAAAAATAATTACCCTAAACTTGAGAATATTCAATATGAATCATTTCATTCGCATGAGCGCCTATTGGTTATTAGCAACGTTGAGCCTACTGAGTTTAAACGGCTGCGGCGGCGGTTATGGTGAATCAACCAATGGTTACCTTTCAGAAAGCCGCTCCAATGCACGTGATATGTTAATGAATAGCGGCTCAACCCCTTCAACGCCCACGCCCAATCCCGATACCCTTGATCAAGCATTACTAACCACGGGGGCTCGCTATTATGAAGAACAGTGCACCAGCTGCCATGGCAGCGATGGACGAGGGTCTACACCACTCATCAACTGCGGCTCCTGCAAAAACCTAGAAATACTGTCTTACCGAACTTTAACCACCATGCCACCGCCGGGGGGGGCTTGTGATCAAGAGTGTGCAGATTCGACTGCTTACTATATTTTGGCTGGGTTTCCCGACCTACAGGTAGCATCTGCAAGCCCCACACCGACAACCGAACCAACATCTGCCCCCACTTCTACACCCAGCAGTACACCAACGCCTATCAGCAGCCCAACACCCACCAGCAACGGCATGTCAGAAAAACCCATTGCTTTAATTGCTAACCCCACTAGTGACCTGATTGGTTTTGCCAGCTACACCGCCACCTTTATAAGTGCATCCACCGACGACACTGGCATTACACGCACGCAATGGTACGTCAACAATGTAGAACAAACTCAAGCAAGTAGTTTTACCAACACCTTCATTCAGGGTCGCTACAGCATCAAACTCGTGGTCACCGATCAGGATAATCAAACCAGTGAAACCAGCGTTATCTTAGAGGTGGTCAGCAATGGACAAACAGCTCAAGCCTGTGATGCTGGCAATGTATTCATGGCAAAAAGGCTTTGGACACCTTTTATCAACAAGTGCTTAGCTTGTCATCAAGCTGGAGGCTTGGCTGGTGGCAAACCCCCTGTATTGATTGCTAACACCGACAAATTCTATTTGAGTAAAAACTTTGACAGCATCAGTAGTTTATTACTTGGTAGCAGCACACTGATTCGCGACAGAGCTCAAGGTAAAAGTCACGGAGGTGGTACCGTCGTCCCTGCCAGCCAAACTTCTATCTATGCAGATCTCGCCGAATTACAGAACCGAGTCAATACACCGCCATCTGCCTGCCCTACACCTTAAACACTTTCAAACAGAACACAATTGCAGTCGCTTAAACATTGGCGGCTGCAACTAAGATCCCCTATAATGCCCGCGCCTTTACCAAAAGGCCGGAATAGCTCAGTCGGTAGAGCAGCTCATTCGTAATGAGAAGGTCGGGGGTTCGATTCCTCTTTCCGGCACCAGCAAAATCAAACAGTAAGCTTTTAGCATCAGAGCCCGCCACAACAATTTCCTTGTCTAACCCTTTCCATGCAATCTTTTTTTGTAATTCATGCCATTACACCCTAGCAACGATCACCTATGAGGAATTGATGAATGGCAACGCCATTTAGTGAACTTACCGACAAGCTATCGGCCAACGCCAAAGCTTACAAAGTGGCTGCATTAATGCGATTGTCTGGATAATTTGTTTGAGTTAGTTAGAAAGTTTTTTCCACACTTCGCGACAGGGCGTATCATCCTGAGAGAGTTATGCCGCATCCCCTTCCGCATCTGTTGGTAATTGATCAACGCTCACAAAACGCAGTGGCAGATTTTTTTCGAGAAATAACCCTTGCACTTTGTTGCGCCAGGTGTCGATGGAAAAGGTTTGTTGATCGGCAAGTTGGAGGTACACCACCCACTCATGATCGAGCTGTACTAATTTGGCGTTGACTACACCATCAAAACCACGCAATTTATTTTCAATGGCTTTATTTCTTTCGCTAGTATGCTTTTCTAACGGAGCAGACGGCTGCTTGGCAGGGCTGCCGCTGGACTGAACTTTGCCGATATATCGCAGCTGTCCTGGTCTTGCATAACACGCCAGATCACAACTGTAAAACAAACGACCTACACCAGGCACATCTACGAGGCTAGGCTCAATCATACTTTCATCAACAGCACGACCAACCGTTTGCCCCAGAATAACAATTTGCCCGGTTAGACCAGTCGGCTTTAAACGACCTAAGGCATCCATTACAAACATTTGTACGCCATGCACCGGCTTACCAATCGGCACAAACTCTTGATCTTGTTGCACATCGAGCCAGTGGCCAGCAACCACGTCTGCGCACACATCTTGCGAATAAGCAATCAGCACGCGACACCGATTATCTGGCCGCCCTAGCCAAGATCGTAAGCGAGAGACCTCAACCGCGCCTTTGCCAAATACGACGACACGCAGCGAAGCCAAGGCTTGCCAAGGCTGCGCACTGCTGGCGGTTAACAACGGATAAAACGCGCCGGGGGTAATGTTAAGTAAACTAATTTGTTGCTCATCAATTTCTTGTAGCAGTTGCTCAGGATCATACGCACGCTGTGACGACATCACCAAACAAGCACCCGAAACCAAGGCAGCAAAAATGTTTTTCTGCGAGGCGTAAAAATCGGCAGTGGAATACAGTAGTAAACGATCCTGTGGTTTAATAGCCAGTTCGCTACAATACCATTGCACAAGATTAGCTTCGGCTTCATAACTGATCAATAACGGCTGACTATCCGTTTGTCGATACAACACATACAACGGATCTTTGGCTGCCACCGGTCGCGGTTGAAAACTGCGCACACGATTAGCATCAAATTGATCAATGCTGAGCACGGTTAATTCTGGATAATGATTTTCATACTCCTGCTTGCAAGCAGCCTGTGTTAATAAAAACCGCACCCGACAGTGCCGCAACCTATCGCGCAAATCGGTTTTGGAGGCATCGACCGGCAAATAACAGGCTGCAGTTTTTAACACACCCAAGATCGCTGCGGGCAAATACAGTTGTGCGTACGTGCACACCATCACTGCTTCACCCGGCTGACAACCCAACTGTAATAAGCGCTGCGCCGTTTGCGCCGCAAGATTTTCCATTTGTTGATACGTCAGGGTTTGCGAACCACACTGCACCGCCAGTGCATCCGGAGTACGTGTTACCTGCTCGTCAATTAAACGGTAAATCGGCGGCCATTTAGCAATACGGCGATTGCCTTGACTCCATAATTGCATTTGCTGGTGACGTTCTTCTGGCAATAAAAAATCCAGGTCAGCTAAACGACTCACCCCAGCCAACCACTGCTCTAACAGACTGACCAGCCGTAATAAAAAATCGAGCGGATTAAATTCTTGCGCGTAGTAATGGAGGCGTAACGTTAAACGTTGTGCTTGCGCATGCGCCAATAAAGAGACACAACCGGGTTGTTGCAAACTTTCACTAAAGCCGAGCATGATGCCGTGCTCACTGGCCTTATCTATAAAACCAATTTGTACATCAACAAAGCCCATTTGAGCAGTTAAACCTGGAGAATCAATTTCTTCCAGTGGGAAGCGCCTAGTTTGGTCGTACTCTAACTTGCAGTGTTGCAGCAATTGCTCAATAGTGGCCGTCTTCGATTGCAATAATCCATTCGGCAACCACAACGCACGACGACGACAAAAGCAACCCAAGCTATCCACAAATAAACCGCTGCGTCCCGCTTCGTATTCAAATAACAAGCTGTCCTGCTGGCCATCAGCGTATTGCGCTAGCAGCATACTGTAAAAAACTTTAATCACAAAAGCCACCGGCACACCTTCACGACGCGCGCGTTGCAACAGTGGCAACCAAACGGTTTCATTAATCGTAAACGATTGGCAGCGATATCCACTTTGATCTATCGGCAAGACCCCAGCGAACTGCCAACGCACCAACTTCTGTGGACGCGGCAGTGTGACGTGATGCGTGGCACTGCCACGACGTTTTTTTCGTGCGCCGCGTTCAAGCCAATGACGACGGTCTTCTGCCTGCGTATCAGGCAGGCTGAGTTGCTGCTGTTGATGCAAGAAGGCTGGATAAACATCAAGCAAACTCGGCACTATCGCAGTTACATATTGCTGATACATCTGCAACAATATCCGACTCGAAGCCCGATCATCAATTACCAAAGGGTGCGCAATAATCAGTAAACGCCATAAATCACTGCTCAATTGAATAACGTAATAATCGATCAATTCACTTTTAAATAACGGGCGCGGTCGATCAATTAATGCTTGCGTAGCAATCGCAATCGATTGCCAATCTTGGCGTTGTTCAGACCAATCTTCTGATAGCAAAATCACTTCTTGGTGACGCATAATTTGTTGGCGCACCGTAGGTTGTTGCACAGTGTGTTGGTGTGCTGTGTGTTGGTGTGCAACAACCTCAGTAGTCACCACAAACCTTGTGCGCAACGCAGCAAAAGCATTCACCCATTGTTGTACGATTTGTTGCCAACGCTGTAAGTTCAACGCACCTGAATGATCTAGCCAATAACCTAAGCTGACATGCGCCGTCTGCTCACTTGCACGTAACAGCATCAACAATTCTTGCTGAGGCAAGGTCAAGGGATATTGCATTTCCTGCTGCTTCGACTCAGATTGTCGAACCGTCGTATTGGCAGGTGACAAACATTGCAATCCAGCCAAGGGCAACAACGGAAAATCACGCAAATATGCCAGTTGCTGCAACCAAGTACCCGCTAAATCATGCAGAAAAGACGGCGCAGCATCAGCATGCACCACTTGCAACCAAGTCCGATGACGATACTGCAATCTTCCTGCGGCCCACCCAAACGTTCGTGCTAACCGCTGTAAGCGTTGCGTTAAACGTTTTTGCCACAGAACTAAATCATTTATTTTTTCCGCACAAAAGCCGTCACCGACATCAATAGATTTTCCAGCATCAAGCGATTGTCCAGTACTCACTGATTCGATCCGCCATAAAATCAAGGCGAGCTTTTGCGACAAGGGCCAAACAGTTGAAGGTGACAACATTGAATTTGACAATAACGGCAAACAAGCCGGCTGATGATCTAAGCCTTGCAACCAATCCTGTTTCGCAATCTCAACCCACTCCAGTGCGCGCCGATCAGTAACTGTATCGGCATAGGCAGTGAGTTGTTCACAATAGCTCACTGCCCCACTATTATCGCCTTGGGTATTGTTGATAATTTGGGTATTGTTGTCCCCTCGGAAATTATCGCCAAAGGTTTCTACCCATAACAAAGCGGGGACTTCAGCACTCACTTGCCACGCCAATCGTAAAGCCGCTAACCAACTGGGCATGGATAAATTAGCTAAATCATCATCTACAGATAAAAAATTTGCGTCTAATGTTGCATAGGCTGCAGGGTTAATGGGCATCAATGGTGGATTGGATGCAGACGCCGTCGCATCCAATCCTGCTGGTTTTACCATAGACGCAGAAGCGATAGACGACGGGGCGACACTGGAAAAACGCTGCTGCCAAAAAGCTAAGGTCCGTAACTGTTGTTGAGAGTCTTGTTGAAAAAAATGCTGCAAAGACAATAGCTGTTCTTGAGGTGCTTGCGCTAACCAAGGCCGCAAACGCTCCGCCACCTTCTGTGCATCTTCTTTTACTACCAAGGCATATTGGGGCAACAAGGACTCGGGGACAAAACCTTTTAATAAACTCAGGACCTGCTGCCACTCAATAACTGAAGAACCGTATTCCGAAGAAAAATATTGCTCTGTGGAAAAGCTATCTTCAGTGAAAAAACGATGTTCCGTGGAAGCGGTTGGTTCAGTCTCAACCGCGCGTTCTGTTGTCGCCTGCACGCACGGCTGCCACACGACCCAAGTAGCGGCAGCCGGGTCTATTGATGCCAAAGGCACGCACTGAATAAAGGTCAGTGACTGCACTCTACCCAGCGTGCGAAATGCTGCTGCCAAGCTGTGCGGCCACATGCGCATACTCGCGACGTAACATTGGTCATCCTCTCGGCCTAACCAAAACAGTTGGCCCTTATGGTCGTGTTGCACGCGATCACCGGTGCGCAACCATAAACCCGTCTCATCACCAACTAATCCCGTCGATAGTGGCAACCACGATGATGTTCGCCTGGGTGGCAAATACGTTTGAGTTAATGCATCACCACGCAGATATAAATCGCCACTTAAACCCCATGGACATAATCGCCCCTGCGCGTTAACAACACGATACTCAATATCAGCGAGCAGTTTGCCAACTGGCCAACAGGCGGCATAGCGTGCACTTAAGCGTTGACGATAATCAAATAGCGCCAAAAAACCCAAACTTTCTGGACAACAATAACCAACCCAAATGGCGGTTTGGCTTGGCAACACACGACTGAGTTGCAAAGTTGATGTTAATGATTGACCCACTAAGGGTGTTTCCAACAACACCAATTGGCGACAGCGGGCTAATACTGGTGGCTGTGTTTGCAGCCAAAGCAGAATGTCAGCTAACTGCGCCACGCGAATTTCGACATAATCAATCGCGGGGACATTCGCTGTGGATAGCGAATGTCCAATAGCATGCCAAGCACCCAAATCCTCTAATAATTGAGGCGGGATAACCAAGGTTCCCCCCTGACTTAACACCATCGCCATTTGACGAATCAATGCTTCACTGCAAAGTTCAGCGTTGAGTAGCAAGCACCAATTACTTTGTGCTAACCAACCCAGCGCCTGACAACTGCTATAAATTTGTTGCGCGATTTGTTGATGACTAAATTCTACGCCTGACACAGTGTCACCGTGTTCAATGGTCATCAGCACGCACGCCAAAGCATCTCCATCTAGCGGCAGCGGTCGTACCAGCGGCGCCATCAATATATCAGCGGACATATTCTGCAAAGGCAAAACATCGTCGTCCGTTGCGCTAAAAGGCTCACCAATAATCAAATGTGCAGCCGTTTGTTTAATTAAAAAACGTTTGCGTGCCAGCGGCCAACGGGGATCCAATACCACCACAGCAGCGCCACTTAACCACACCGCCAAGATGGCCACAAACAGATCAACGCCCAACGCAAAGTGCAGCGCAACTACCCGTTCAGAACCTGCGCCCTCTGCTTTTAGTTGCGCCGACCATTGTATACCTCGCTGCCACAATTGCCGATAACTCAACTGTTGTCCATCACTATATATTGCCAAACTCTCAGGCGATAAGCGTGCATGGTGATACAACCAATCCAATACTTGGGCATCATTGGCTTTATCCTGGCTCAACGACTGATCACGGCCATTGAACATTGGCAAGTTAGACGATTTCGAATGAGACACAGGTGTACGCTGATAGAGACGCTGCTCTGCATCCGTTATAAACTTCAAGGCCTGCAGCGAGTCTTGACACTGTATCTGCACCAGCAGCTGCTCTAAACGCGACAACCACTGCAATGGCATAAAGCGCTGAGTGTCATAGAATAACTGCCATTGCCACGCCCCTACCATTTCTACCAACCACAACTGCACGCCTTGAATTTGACTGGGCCGATAACGAAACGCTTCATAGCCTTTCACGTCATGCGCATACAAATGGCTAACGGCAAACACAGGGAGATCAGTTATATCGCTTTTCCTAACCTCTGTCGCCTCCACACTGCCCACATCAGCCCAGGCCCAACCAGATGCCGTGATGGTCGCCAACAAATGTTCAGCACTTAAGATTTCAGCAAGCTGCTGATCAACTGAGAACGCAGAAGCAAAATAGCGGATAAAAAACGGTCGGCACGCGGTAATCAAACCGGATTGATCCGCCGGGTAACACACCACAGATTGCGACTGTTGCGGCGCATAATATTCGTCCACCAACAAAGCGGTAAGCAACGCCAATACATCAATCAGCTGACAACCATAGCGTTCACGCAATAACAACAAAGCCTGTTGAGCGGCTGGGGCCATCACTTGCAGCTGCTGCTGGAGATCCATGCTGGCCGTCGTGATCGTCGGCAAGGTGACGCTGAGCAAACGCTGTTCAAGCATCGCCACACTGGTCTTTAACGCAGACTGATCCACCTCAAACCGGTCGAACATTGCTGGAACATCTGGCGATTGCCAAGCCTTTGCTAATAGGCTCAACCAATCGAACATCGCCTGAGGGGCTAAATAATCCGGCCAAAAACAACATAAATACAAATACTGCCCGTCATCCAATTTGAGCAAACGATGCACCATGGGCGTCTCGATGAGCGAGAGCAACAACTGGCCGTAATCACTCCACCAGGATTCATCATCCACCAGTGGCATATCACTGATATCAACATACTCGAAATCAAGATAGTGCTGCTTTGGCAGCATCAGCGCCCAGTCGCTATTGGTCGCCGTAAGCGGTAACCACTGCGCACGCATCCAGGGTTGTTGTTGTACAAGGCAGGTTAAAATCTGCCGGAACTGACTGACCTGCACAGCACCGGGTACCCGCCAACACAAACAGTGACTGCGGGCACTCCAGCTATCGAGCGACGAACCAGCCTCCATTTGCAGAGGCTGCAAGCGCCGCATCTGTGCAAGGGGAATTTGCCAGATCGCCATAAAATCTTCGGCGGTTGCTGGCGTCAACTGTGATCCGAGACTGCTTGAGGTCAAGCCAAGCAGCAACTCTTTTAACTCCATAACCACCGATACCTAATTCTTACTGCTACCATGCATCATCCGTATTTATACTTATTCGCCCAGCCCAACTCACGGGGCGCCTATTTGAACACAGATCAAACCCTGGTTAAAATAGGCTCAGCTTGAAAATCCGAAGCTACTTGCCACTAGGATGATAAAAATAATGTCTTGCTACCAAAATTCGCTGTGTCGTCATTTATTTTACTGGGTTACGCTCATTTACAGCGCCGGCCTTACCAGCACCCCATTGCAAGCTGATGAGTTATTAGAAGATACTTTTGATCAGACTGGTTATACACTTCCCCCAACCCTCGGTGATCAATCCAAAAATCGTGGCGCCACACCGCCCACAAGCTCGACATTAAATTTACAACAAGTTTATCAACAAGCCGCCGATCATAATGCGCAATGGCAAGCACAACAAGCCAAGTCACAAGCCGAACAACAAGCACAACAGCTCGCATTATCACAACTTTTACCACAAATTACAGCAGACATTCAGCACAGCCAGATTCAATACAGCGGCAACAGCATCGACTTAAGCCCAGATAACGAACGAATCGATACCTGCTTAGCTGACTTGGGAAGCACTAATATTAATGACCTGTCGCTGAATCAATTAACGAGCAAGTTTGACTGCTTATTTACAGCCAACAATAGCAACCGTAAATTCACTTCTACCAGCTACAACTTACGCTTTAACCAAGCGTTAATCCGCTTACCGAAATGGTATGACTTTCAACGTGGACGAATGTTGCGTCGTAAAGCCATTCTCGATCTACAAAAAGCCCAACAAGCTCTAATACTGCAAGCGGCCACCCTCTATCTTAATAGCGCCAAAAGTACACAACTACTTAAGCAGCAACAACAGCAACAACAAACCCTGCAACAAATCTTTAATGCCAAACAGCAAGCCTATCAAAATGGACTGACAACCAGTGGCGATCTCATCGAAAACCAAGCACAACTCGATCTAATCAAAACCACGGTTTTACAAGCACAGCTGCAAGTAGAAAATGCGCAAGATGACTTACAAGCTTTCATGCAAAAACCAATGACTAATCTAGCAGCCCAAGCCGAACAACTTCCGCTAGAAAAACCCAACCCAGATGATTTACACCATTGGCTCGAAAATGCCATGCATGACAATATCGATTTAAAAAGTGCACAGGCTGCAGCAGAAGCAACACGTTTTCATTATTTAGCCGAAAAAATGCGTCACGCACCCAGTTTGGATTTGGCAGGTCAATACAGTCAAATTGATTCCGGTGCCGCAACAGCCGTTCTAGACGAAGGCAAGACCACCAATTCCAGTATCGGCTTATCACTCAGCATGCCGCTCTACACAGGCGGATTTTTATCCGCAAACCGCGCACAGGCAAAATTCCAAAACAAAGAAGCGGCATGGACGGTGACACAACTACAGCAATCCTTACAAACACAAATTCGCAAACAAGCTCGCACGCTGGAAATATTAATTTTGCAGGTTCAACAACAACGCAACGCCATGGCATCCAATCAACAAGCTTTGTCGGCTATCACGCAAGGTTATCGAAATGGCGTGCGTAATTCTGCTGATGTATTCAAAGCACAAATGGATGTTTTGTCGTTAAAGCGCAGTCACACCGAATCGCAATACGATTATTTATTAGCGTCGTTACAACTTAAGCAATTACTTGGCGTATTATCTGAGCGTGATTTAGCGACAGTGGATGTTTGGCTGCGCTAACGACTCAGGGTAACCCATGTAAAAAAATTACCCCTCACAAAACACCATTTCAGTTTTTACACAACCCTTATTCAGGAGCAATCGCCCATGACATCATTGTTCGAGCCACTAATACTCGGCGATCTTAATTTAAACAACCGCGTCATCATGGCGCCGTTAACGCGCATGCGCAGCCAGCAACCGGGCAATATTCCCCACGCCTTGAATGCAGAGTATTATGCTCAACGTGCATCTGCTGGTTTAATTATTTCTGAAGCCACGCAGATTAGCCAACAAGGTCAAGGCTATCCGGCAACACCCGGCATTCATTCCGCCGAACAAATCAATGGCTGGAAATTAGTAATCCATGCTGTACATGAAAAACATGGCAAAATTTTTCTGCAATTGTGGCATGTCGGCAGAATCTCGCATTCATCCCATCAACCCAATCACGGCTTGCCGGTTGCACCTTCTGCAATTGCACCGGAGGGTAAAACCTTTACGGCACATTGGCAACAAGTGCCATTTGAAACACCACGTGCATTAACCATCGATGAAATTGCTGCCATAATTACCGATTACAAACAAGCTGCCATCAATGCCAAAATGGCAAACTTTGACGGCATCGAAGTGCATGGCGCTAATGGTTATTTACTCGATCAATTTTTACAAGATGGCAGCAATCAACGCCATGACAATTATGGCGGTAGCATCGAGAATCGTGCGCGCTTATTACTGGACGTGGTCGATGCAACCATTCAGGTGTGGGGTAAAAATCGGGTTGGCGTGCGTCTTTCTCCTTACGGCACGTTTAACAGCATGCACGACACTGATCCGATGGCATTATTTTCTTATGTTTTAAAGCAACTAAGTGCGCGCGGCATTGCTTATGTGCATATGATCGAACCCAGATCCACTAATGCTGGCGGTGGTGATGAACCACTGATGGACGAGCAGCCTAATACCGCTGCATTATTTCGCCAACATTTCAAGGGCGTATTTATTTCTGCGGGTGGCTACAACCAAGAAAACGCGATCACTGCGGTTAAAAGCGGCTTAGTCGATGCGGTGGCGTTCGGCCGCTTATTTATTGCCAATCCCGATCTACCCCACCGCCTGAAAATCAGCGCCCCTTTGAATTCTTATGACCGCTCTACTTTTTATGGCGGTGACGCCAAAGGCTATACGGATTATGCATATATGCCAGAACTGATTGCGTAACTTCACCGCAAAAATTGGTGAAAAGCTGGAAAAATTTTGATTACACTTCAATTATTTTTCCAGCCTACAGAGGCCATGGCTTTTTCGATTCGTTTATCGGGGATCAACCATATTAAGGCCACCACGACATAACACAACTGTGCAAGCCATTGCGTATAAAACGCGAACCCAATGGCCAACAGATAAATTAACAAAGATAGGCTGCCTTTATAATCTCGACCAATTGCGCGTTTAAGTAACGAATCTCCGCCTTCAACAGCGATCAATGTGCGCTGTAATAACCAATATGAGATGGCTGCCATTAGCAACACTAAACCATATAATGCCGTTGGTAATGCTGCAAAATGATTCTCGCCCATCCAACCGCTAACAAATGGAAATAATGACAACCAGAATAATAAATTCAGATTCGCCCACAACACGCTACCGCCAATGCGTTGCGTTGCCTGTAATAAATGATGATGATTATTCCAATAAATGCCCACATAAATAAAACTCAGTACATAGCTTAAAAATACCGGGAGCAAATTTTTTAATACGCCAATGCTTTCGCCATGTGGCACTTTCATTTCCAGTACCATAATGGTGATAATGATCGCCATTACGCCATCACTAAAAGCCTCTAATCGATTTTTTTCCATCATTTTTCTGATCCCTGTTGTGTTCCTGCCACAAAACCTAAAGCCGTTAACTGCGCATCAACGATGTTGTTTGTTCTTAACTGAACATCTTGAAACTCACGGCGTGGCACATAGTCACGGCGTACCGCCCTAAAATTTTCTTGGATCGGATTACGTCGTGCGAGGTATTGACGCAATTGCTGATGAGTTGTGCGCAAATCAAATACCTGATATAAAAGCCCGCTTAATGCATCTGGCGCAACCGCTTCCTCATCATATCTAACCGTCTGCATCGGCGGAGCATAATCATCTGCACGCGTTGACAATAACAGCGGAGGATTATGTGCTTGTAAAAATTGCTTTAATGCGTCATAGATCATTTCGGTTCCGCGCCATTTTCCGCGTTCGCTGTGACCAGCAATATGCGGTGTCATTTGCCAGGCATAACATAACCAACGCGGGTCGATTGCAGGCTCATGCGCAAAGACATCCATCGCCATATAAAAATGCTCTGGGGCGAACTCAGCAAATAGTGCAGCCTCATCCAGCACTTCGCCACGAGCTGTGTTGATTAACAAAGCATAAGGCTGAATTTTGATGAGCTGCTCAAGGGACAATAAATGATGCGTCGTTTTGGTGAGGGGCACATGCATCGTAATCACATTGCAAGATAAAATCTCTTCGATACTTGCCCAACCTTTCTTGGGCGCTATACTGCTGACATTTTTTCCAGCCAGGTTGGTCGCTGTTTTAGCATGGCAAGCTTGTAAGGGTGGATCATAAACCCGATAGTGGATCTGCAAGCTATCCAACAAACGCGTCACCGCTTTACCGACGCTACCCCAGCCAATAATTCCCACCGTTAAATCTTGCCAACGCAACTGACGCTCACACGCATATCGCGTCAGCGTTTGCAAAACGTATTCACTGACGGCCACGGCATTGCAACCTGGCGCGTGTGCAAAAGTAATCTCTTTAGCTTGCAGATACGCCAAATCAATATGATCAACACCAATTGTGCATGAACCAACAAACTGAACGCGAGAACCGGTTAATAACGATGAATTGACTTTCGTCACTGAACGAATCAATAGAATATCCGCATCCCTCACACTGTCAGCGGTAATCTGCTCGGCAGACAGTTGCTGGCAATCAAAGTAAGGTGCAAATAATTGAATACCCGGAATGGCTTGATCGGCAAGAAGTTTCATAACAAGATATTCTGATTAGAGGAGAAAATAATGCTTCCAACATTCATACAACCAGACCTAGACAATTTATTTGCTAACTTATGGCAGACTTATGTGACTTTAAACCCATACGTCGAGCAAATTCGCCAACAGTTTATTACGCTCGGTGAAACACCTGTCAATGATCATATCGCGCTACGCACACTCGATCACCCCAATTGCGGGCTGGAGCAATTGGTTGATTTATGGCTTCCGTTTGGTTATCAGGTTGCGGCACATTATCAATTTGTCGATAAAAAACTGATCGCACTGCATTTACAGCACAAGGATGAACAGCTTCCCAAAATTTTTATCAGTGCACTCCAATATCAACAATTTGATGTTACGTTGCAGCAACTGCTCGCGCACTTGGTACAAGCCATTCCAAAATCGTTACTGACGCAAACTCACCTGCTGTACTCAGGCAGACATTGGCCTATTGATTGGCGCACTTACCAACTGCTGGCAGCCGAATCTGAATATGCCGCCTGGTTTTATGTCTATGGTTTTACCGCCAATCACTTTACGATTAGCGTCAATCATTTAAAAACACTAACGCAGCTGCCGCAAGTGAATCAATTTATTGAACAACTGGGCTATGCATTAAATACAGTCGGCGGTGTCATCAAAGGGTCGCCTGAGACTTACTTAGAACAATCAGCAACACTGGCAGAAATGTGCCTCATTCAATTTGATGATCTCGATGTCCCACAACCAATCCCCAGTGTTTTTTATGAATTTGCGAAACGCTATCCCGATACGTCCGGCACTGTATTTCAAGGCTTTGTGACACAAAATGCGGATAAAATTTTTGAAAGCACGCATAGGCGTTAAACCTATTGATACACCATACTTTTGGCATCAACCAAACCTATACGTTCGATTGCCATGCCAAGGGTAAAAATGCGACGAGCAATAGTACGATTGCCATCGTGATAATCGGTAACAAAAAATGTTCGTAACGCTGCCACAGGGTTTGCGCTTCAGTGACTGCCATGATCTCAGACTCACCCACCACTTGGCGTGTTAACAAATGATTCAACGCGATGGGAGGCGTTAAATAACCCAACTCAAACGCCACCAATGCGGTCATCCAAAAATGTGCGGGGTGAATGCCATTGGTATAGGCCAAGGGTGCAATCGCCGTCGACACCAGAACAATGGCACCAAATGGCTCCATAATCATGCCCAAAAAAATCAGCAACGCGACCAAGCCTGCCATTAACTGCCATGGGTTTAACCATACGGATGGTAATAAATTCAGCAAGCCTGAACGACTAAAAACACCGCCCATGGCAAACGACAATCCCATCAACATGATTAAAGCGCCAATATGCGGCGTAGCGCTTTGCATACCACGAAGCAATTGCGGCAAAACCGACGGCATCTTTGCACCTTGGCTGCGTTTGTTGACATAACGTTCGTAAAATAAAATCGCGACCACCGCCACAGGCAAAATCAACGGCGCACTGATCTCATCAAAATGCACGGCAAATAAGCGCGAATAAATCAGCAATGACCCGACTAATACAGCGCCATAACTCGCCACACTCACACTTGCACGCTTAACCTTTGCCCAATCAATCGCAACTTGTTTATGCTGGACGGCGGTTGACGATGAGGATGACAGCTTCAAAACCAAAGCAAATACCACTAAGGTTAATGCAAAAACCCACTGTCCCCAGCCGTAAAGCTCATCAGTGACCACTTCTTTATTCAGCGCTGCAATCAACACCACCAATAAACATGGACTTAAAATAACACCGACACTACCCGACATGGCCGTGGTGGCTAAGGCCAATGATTGCCTGGTACCGACTAACCTGAGCTGCTGATACACGACGGAACCAAAGGCCAAAATCACAATACCGGAGGCACCGGTATAAGCAGTAGGATAAGCCATACAAGCCAATACCAATACCAACAAAGCAATGGTCGGTAAATGTAGACTATGAATCAATGCAAATACCGTTTCACCCAGACGGCTATTTTTAATCAACATACCAAGCCAGATATACACCGCAATTTTTAAAAATAAATCCGCTTGCTCTAATATCTGACTAAAAAAAATCGCCAAACCAGCAGGGTGATTCTCGACCAGTAAAAAGTACAAGCCTGCCACTAATCCCATATAGGCGTACAGCGGCACGGACAGAAATGCCTGCGACCAAGATGTCGGTTCAGTTTGTCGTGATTTATTCCGCAAAAAACCCATTAGCTGCTGGATATTGGTGAGACACAATAACACCAGCCCACCCAATACCACTTTAACTAAAGTTGGATGCTGAACTTGCATGCCTTCACGCGCCACGTCAAATTGATAGCGCCAAGTGGAAAATAGTAACAACCCATTGGTGATTAACTGCAAGGTTTGGGTGACGCGATGATCGAAGCCACTACTGGGTTTACGAAACGCAATGTGATCGCCATGCACACTGGCATAAGCTGCACACAGCAGCACCATGAGCATTAATAAAATACGTTGGCCATCAAAAATCCACGCGACAAACCAACCAAAGTTTTTTTCCAGACCAGAAAAAATGGTTACGGCTAAGGTTCGTTGCGCCTCTGTATTAGCATAATGCTGATGTTGCTGTTGGCAGGCCAGTTGCGATGATTGAAGCGAACGACGTGCAGCTGCTTCATTAAAAATCTCCAGTTCTAAGCCGTCATTCTCACCCTGTTCTTGCTCGGATTGGGTTTTGAGTTGCTGGACAGCCTGCTCAATATCACGATTTACATCACAAGTCGGCAACAATGCTTGAGCACGCAGCGCGGTATATTCGGGCCACATCCATTGTCCGAACTGAAGCACTCGGCCATGCAGATGTTCACCCAAACCTGCTGTTAAAAACAACATCAGGCAAACACTGGACACGCCCACTAACAGGCGCAAAAAAAACTGCACGCAAGCTTACTCTTTATCAGCAGCGCTACACTCAGCACTGTCTGGGTTGGCGCTGCAACGCACTATTCGCATTACCTTTAACATCTTGGCGTCATAAATAGATTGATCACGTAAACTGATCCGCGCTTGACGTAATATCTCCCCAAAATCAGCTTGCACCTTTTGTGGCAATTCAATCCATAACGCGTTGGGTATAGCCTGCTCATATTGCTGGATAGATTGCAGTGCTTGATCAAAATTCTGTATCACATAATCACGTGATTTCTGGCCAAAGCTTTGCGGAAAAGCCGATTGCAGAATCACCATCTGCAGAGTTAGCTGCGCCGTTGGATAACGTACAACGCCACCCTTCGGTGATAAACCTTTGTGCAACTCCATGGCGTCGTAAACCATGGCAGGTCCAAAAACCACGTCTACGGCACCATTATTAAACTGGCTGTACATGGTATTAATGGTTGAGTTAACGGGTGAAGCGCCAATTTTCATCACCAATTGCTTTAATCCCGGATCACTGTCTAAAAATGCGAATCGTTTGCCTGATAATTCTTGCGGCGTGTCAATGCTGCGATCATCCACAAATAAAAAAGCGGCGCCACCTGGCATCAAACCGGCAACTTCATAATTTCCCTGTAGCATGTATTTGGCGTAAGTAGGTGCAGATAACTTCGCAAAAGTCGTTTTCAACTGGGCGTAATCAGGTAGTGCGCCGTAGGCATCCAGGGTGCCGGTAAAGCTATTAAACTGTCGACTCAAAAGGCCCGTTAACACAGCCGCATGACAAGCACCCGATTTAAAATCTTCCGCAGCAATTCGCTCACTGGTGTAGGGTTTCAGATCCAACCTAACGCCCCACTGCAAGGCTTGCGCTTGATAACCTTTAAAGTTTTGAAAAATCGGACCACTGGCGCCCAATGGATCATAAATACAAAGCGTTCGGGACGGTGACTCTGCAATTACCTGTGCCGCTGGCAGTAGTGTTGGTAGCAATTGTAATGCGGGTATTAATAAAATCGTTATTGCGCTGAATAAAATTCCGTTCTTCTTTTTTAAGCAAAATGCCATGACAATCCTCACTTAATTTTTATATGCCCAATTTTTATAAGATTCGGTTTTATAACACCTCACTTAAATCGACATCGTCACCCACTGACGTTGTTTTATCATCCCAAAACCGACCCAACTGACCTACTGGTGTTCGATGCCCTTTGGCACGCATCCACAATTGATCGGACATAGCCTGTACATGCTCGGTAGCTGCCGCATCAAACAAGGCAAATTCTGCATTCACTTTAAACGGATGCTCTGCATTGCCAACAAAACGTCGAATCGCTTCTTTTAACGCGGGTTCATTGCCTTGTGTGACATAAATATTGGCTTCGAGCACGGCGGCTAACCGCACGCCCTGTACATATCCGATACCACTGGCCTTACGCAACAGCGGTAAGTAAGGGGTAGGATCCCCATTTTTTAACGCCGCCACCATGGCCGGCACCGCTGACGCCATCCCCCACCACTGATCATCCCGCAAACACTGCGCATCTTCAGCAATTTCGCCAATGGCGGATAGCGGAATATTGGCAGAACGTTCAGCAAGACTATCACTCATCACCGCCAATAAGCCATCGACCATACCCACTAACCAGCGCATTTGTGCAGAAGAATCAAATCTTTTCGGGCAACGGGGATTTATACCTTGATGAGCTGCACGCGCATTTATCACTTCTGGATTTTTATAACCGGGGTTTTTATAAACCGCAGATGAGCTCGGGCTTATTTGTGAAAACCAACTGCGCTTAGCTTGGTAGCCTGACCAATAACGTTGCGCGGCAACGATTAAAGCCCGCTTTTCTACAATACGCGCATCTTGCGCTGCCGCTGGCTGTTGTTGATTCATGGCTGAGGTATAAGCCAGTTGCGCATTCCATGCCTGCTGTGACGCACAATGCCCCGATAGCATCGACATTAAAATTCGACTGTCGTTTAACTGAGTGCCGACACGCTCAAAAGAAAAAAGCACAGGTGTCATCGCCGTTGCCATTTGGCAAGCTTGACTGACATCCGTCCCACTTGAAACAAACGGCACTATTTGTGTTGCCGAATAACGTTGAATACCGTTACCCGTACCTTTATAAATTCCCTGACACGCAGTGACGCAAAGCAGCACCACCGTAACCCCAAAAAACTTGCTCGCCATCCGCAGCGTTGCATCACCAAAATATTTCACCCGTAACATCCCTATTAGTATTTGTATTAGTTCAATGACTGGCTGGCCAGCGTATTAAAAATTACGAGCGGGTTCAATATTATTTGTGTGTTATCTCACATTTTTATCGCGGGCTGCGCTAACAACGCACTCAACATGGCAACGAAACGGTGATTTTCTGCTGGCATGCCTAAACTGACTCGCAACGCTTGCGTGAGTAGATGATGACTGCCGTGCAGCTTTTTAATTAAAATACCGGCTTGTTTTAACTGAGCCGTAATTAACTCGGCATCATGTTGCTGCAATTGCAGCAACAAAAAATTGGTATGACTTGGCCACACCCGCAAAGACGGCAGCAATAATAAATCTTGATACAACTGCTCCCGCCACTGAATCACTTGTTTGGACTGCTGCTGCCATAGCTTTACGTGTCGCATAGCAAAACAAGCGGTTTTAGCCGTGAGCGTATTAATGTTATAGGGCAAACGAAGCCGTTCGATGACTTGCGCAACTTCTGTGCTCGCCGCCATATAACCCAAGCGTATGCCTGCCAAACCCACTTTTGACAAGGTGCGCAACACAACCAAGTGCGGATAGCGCGCTAACCAAGCCGCATAATGCGTCGGCGCATAGGCGAGGTAAGCTTCGTCAATCACTACCAAGCCAGGCGCAGCTTCAACAATTTCTTGCAGCGATGCTGCATCAAAGCTATTGCCCGTTGGATTATTCGGTACTGCCAAAAAAATGAGCGCAGGCTGTTGTTGCTGTATGGCTGCCAACATCGCATCCACTGACAAGGTGAAATCGGCATTCAGATCAATGCCCACAAATGGCAGACCACACGCCTGTGCAATGATGCGGTACATGGAAAAACTCGGCGCTGGCGCCATCACGCAGGCATTGGGTTTAGCCACCGCCATGCACAACAATTGAATCAACTCGTCAGAACCATTACCCAACACCATCTGTGCATCCTGCACTTGCAGCTCAGCACATAGGGCAGCGCGTAATTCTGGCATCAGTTCAGGGTAGCGATTGAGCTGCACATCCGCCAACTCAGCCTGCCACTGAGCGGTTAACTCACCTGGCCACGCAAATGGACTCTCCATAGCATCGAGCTTGATAAAACCGGTAGCATCAGGCACCCCATAAACAGGATTAGCCAGCAGCTCATGGCGTAAAACAGAGATCATAAAAATTCCAACCTTATTTCGCTTGCAAACGCGCACGCGCAGACGCCGCATGTGCCGCCAACTGTTCGCTATCCGCCAAGGTACCCGCTATTTCGGCTAAAGCCTGCGCACCTTGAATGGAACAAGTCATGATCGAGCTACGTTTTTGAAAGTCATACACACCCAGTGGCGACGAAAACCGCGCACTTCCGGCGGTGGGCAACACATGACTCGGCCCTAAACAATAATCGCCCAGGGCTTCTGGTGTGTGATGCCCCATAAAAATCGCGCCCGCATGCCGAATGGTGGGCAATAACGCCTCCGGAGTAGCAACGCACAACTGCAAATGTTCTGGCGCAAAACGATTCACCAATGCAATCGCTTGACTCCAGCCAGACACTTGAATTAATGCGCCGTTACTAACCAAGGCTTGGGCAATAATTTTTTGGCGGGGCTGATCCGGCAACAAGCGTTCGATGGCGCGTTCAACCTGCTGCAACAGCGCCGCACTGGGGCTGACTAAAATCGATTGCGCCATTTCGTCGTGCTCAGCTTGCGCAAATAAATCCAGCACCAACCAATCAGCATTGGCTGTATCATCCGCCACAATCAAAATCTCGGACGGGCCGGCAATCATGTCAATGCCGACTTCGCCAAACACCAAACGTTTTGCCGTGGCCACATACGCATTACCCGGTCCCACAATTTTATCGACCCGAGGAATAGTCTGAGTGCCATAGGCCAATGCGGCAATGGCTTGGGCACCACCGATGGTAAAAACCCGATCCACGCCTGCTAACCAAGCGGCGGCTTTGACTAAAGGATTCAGCAGACCATCGGGCGTTGGCACCACCATAATCAACTCAGTCACACCGGCGACTTTTGCGGGCAAGGCATTCATCAGCACTGAAGAAGGATAAGCGGCTTTACCGCCTGGCACATATAAACCTACCCGATCCAGCGGGGTAATCCGTTGACCTAAACGATTACCCCAGTCATCCACATACGACCAGTCGTGTGCCAACTGATGCTGATGGTAAGCGCTCACCCGTGCTGCTGAGATATCGAGCGCTTGCCGTTGCGCGGCCGGCAGTTGTTGATAAGCTTGTTGCAATGCTGATTTTGGCAGCTCCAACTGCGCAGCCTGCGCGACACTAAAACGATCCCAGCGGCTGGTGTATTCCAGTAAGGCATCATCCCCGCGCTGACGAACATCTTCAATGATCACACTCACATTCTGCTGGAAGGTTTGCTGCTGCAAAGATTGACGTTGCTGCAACTGTTGCAAGTGTTGCTCAGCACTGGGGTCGCTTAACGCGAAGCGTAATATGCTCATTCGCCCAGCCTCTCGACAGGCTTGCTTGCCACAAAATTATTAGTGACAACAGCATTATCAGTGACAACGGCATCGGCTAGTCGGGCAATCAACGCCTGCAAAGTTTTGTGTTTTAATTTCATTGAGGCTTTATTGACAATCAAGCGACTGCTGATTTGCGCAATACAATCGGTGGCTTTTAAACCATTTGCTTGCAGGGTTTTACCGGTATCCACTACATCGACAATCACATCAGCCAGACCAACCATCGGCGCCAACTCCATGGAACCATATAATTTAATCACTTCCACGGGCTGACCAACCCCAGCAAAATAACGTCGTGCCACCTGTTCATATTTGGTTGCCACGCGCTTAATCTGCGCAAACTCTCGCACGATCGGTATGATCGGCTCTGCGACCATCAAACGACAGCGAGCAACCTGCAAATCCAGTGGCTCATATAAACCTTCACCACCATGCTCCATTAAAACATCTTTACCAACGACACCTAAGTCCGCCGCACCATGGGCCACAAACACAGGCACATCCGTCGCACGCAGCACCAACAATTTGAACTGACCACAAGCCGAAGCGAAGCGCAATTGACGACTTTGCACATCGGCATCCCGCAGCACAATACCCGCCTGCAATAACAGCGGCCGGGTTTCTTCAAATATGCGGCCCTTGGATAAAGCCAATGTGAGCACTGTCATAGACCAAACTCGTAATAACCGACCATTAACAACAGGCCGTAACAACAACCCTGATGATTAAGAAGGTATGCGTCGAATACTCGCGCCAATCAGCTGGAGCTTTTCTTCAATGCACTCGTAACCACGATCAATGTGATAAATGCGATCCACCAGTGTATCACCGTGCGCCACTAAGCCCGCCAACACCAAGCTTGCTGAAGCGCGTAAATCAGTCGCCATGACCGGCGCCCCCGTTAACGATTCGATACCGGTACAAATCACCGTGTTACCCTGCACTTTAATTTGCGCCCCCATGCGCATTAATTCTTGCACATGCATAAAACGATTTTCAAAAATGGTTTCGGTGATCACGCCGGTACCCTCGGCAATCGCATTTAAAGCGGTAAACTGCGCTTGCATATCGGTCGGCAAAGCCGGATAAGGCGCGGTTTTGATATTGACTGCGCGTGGGCGGCGACCTTGCATGTCCAGCTCAATCCAATCTTTGCCCGTGGTAATCAGAGCACCGGCTTCTTGCAGTTTGATCAGAACAGCGTCCAACAAGTGGGCATCGGTATTTTTAACTTTTACCCGGCCACGCGTAATGGCAGCGGCCAATAAATAAGTACCGGTTTCTATGCGGTCAGGAATCACCGTGTGCCTAGCTGCATGCAAAGCGAGCACGCCATTAATATGAATAGTCGCGGTGCCCGCACCTTTAATATCAGCGCCCATAGCGATCAAACAGTTGGCCAGATCAACCACTTCGGGTTCTTGTGCGGCATTTTCAATAATCGTGGTGCCTCGGGCTAACGTTGCCGCCATCAATAAGTTTTCGGTGCCCGTTACTGTCACAGTATCCAGAACCAGATGCGCTCCGCGTAAACGGTCAGCCACACTGGCATAGATATAACCATTTTCAACGCGGATATCAGCGCCCATATCTCTCAAGCCACGCAGATGCACATCAACTGGCCGCGAACCGATGGCACAACCACCCGGTAAAGAAACTTGCGCTTGGCCAAAATGCGCCAACAGCGGGCCCAATACCAAGATCGAGGCGCGCATGGTTTTCACTAATTCGTAGGGCGCTTGAAAAGTGCTAATCGAACTCGCCGTGACCTGCACCTCCATTCGATCATTAACTTCTACCTCAACGCCCATATGACCAAGCAATTCAATCATGGTGGTGATGTCTTGCAAATGTGGCACATTCGCAATAGTTAATGGCTCAGCGGAGAGCAAAGACGCCGCCAAAATGGGTAATGAGGAATTTTTAGCACCCGAAATTTTTACTTCACCCTGTAGCACGCGGCCACCGGTGATCATTAAACGATCCACATTAAAACCTTACGATAACAAGTTAAATTGATGAATTAAATTTTTGCGCTTGCAACCATTCTGCAGGCGTCAGGGTTTGCAACTGTACCGCATGGATGACACCGCTGCTGATGGCTTCGCCAAGACCAGCAGCATACACCAATTGCTGCTTTTGTACTGGACGCAAACCGGAGAATTGTTCAGAAATAACACGCACCTGCGCGTGTTTAAGATCACCACTAACACTGACTTCATCGCCATGAAAAACCTGCTGCAGCTGTTGCTGGATTTCAATTAAGCTCATTGTTATCTCATCAGTTGTTTAGTCAGTACTATCGTTTTTTATCAGCACACAGGGCGAATGATCATTCGCCCTTACATCACTTGCGTAAAACCCGTCACTATTTAAACCCTGCTGCTTCGGCGTTCCAATTGGCAATAACGCCATCAATACTGCCTTTCTGCTGCTTTAAAATTTCATTAAATTGGTTGCGAAACGTTAAACCAATATTGACGCCATTTAAGGTCAAATTTTCCAATTTCCACTCACCTGCATCGTTTTTGTAAAACGCATACATGGCAGGGTAGATTTTACCGTCCGCGCCATACACCTTCATATTAACCACCGCACGTTCACGATCGCCCTGCTTTTGCACGCCCGCAAATGGATCCAGCTCAACTTTTTGATTGGAGTAAGCGGACATGCCATCGCTATAAGTGGACAACAAGCTCTCACGAAACAGCTGCGTAAAAGCCGTACGCTGGGCTTCCGTCGAAGTTTTATATGAGGCCGCCATCACGCGCTTGGCAATAATCGCAAAATCCACCACAGGCGCAATGGTTTTTTCAATCACGGTTTGATTGTAATGCTTGACCTCTACTTTCGATAAACTTGAGGGCCGCGCTCCAAAAGCTTGAATCACTTGCTGAGTAATTTGATTAATCAATGCCTGCGGCATTTGCTTTAAATCAATTGCCGCGATCACCGGCTCTTTGGCAGGCGTCATTGCAGAAAGATTCGCAGCGGCATACGCCAATTCGAAACTTAACCCTAACGCTAAAACTGCGATCAAAAACTTGCGCATACTCAACTCCATCTCAAAGCCCTACTATCTGGCCGCGTTAGTTTAATTACTATCCGGCAGCAGCGCAAATACTAGGGCTATCGCAATGTCATTAACTTAAGGCAATCGATTGGCCGATCAAGTCCACTCTGTTCGGCGCAGCATGTAGAGACAAGGCCTGCCTTGTCTCTACGGTGTGATGATGAAGATTGCGGCCATTATGAAGACTCCGTGCTAGAAAAAAATCGGATCACCTAAACGCTATTGCCTTAAGTTAATCACATTGGGGATATCGAGAGACGTGCTTCAAATAATTTGACAACTCGATCAAAGATCGGCAACACCGAGAAAATCGACTAATTGACCACTGGTTTGTCGTAAGCGCTGACTTAATAGCTGGGCAATCTTTAACACGAGTTTATAAGCCAATACCGGCACTTCTTCAGCCAGTTTATTGAGATCTTCTCGGGATAAAGCCATCAGCAGCACATCCGATTTCACTTTGGCCATACCCGAACGCGCACCACCATCCAATAAGCTCATCTCACCCAGGCTTTGCGGTGCCATCACCGAAGCAATTTTATTACTATTATTTTTGATGTCTTTTTTATAAACTTCCACGCTCCCTTTAAGCAATACACCTAAATAGCGATCAGTATCGCCTTCTCGAAAAATAATTTGTCCAGCAGGGATTTCATATGCCCGCATATATTCACTGAGCTTCTTAATTTCATCCCAAGAAAAATCAACTGCCCAACGAGTTTGATCCAGCATTTCCGCCAATTTTTCTGACGAACAGTGAATACGCAGGCCCACTTTAACGGTTTCTATAGCAGGTGGTGCGATCACAGGCTTCATGGCAACTTTATTTTTATCCGCTGATTTCACAACAATTTCCTCATTAATATTAATGATATCTCAATAACAAATTAGGCTAATTTTTTGAATTCTATCAACTCAGCAATTTTTGGGAACCATTTAGCCAACTCTTTGGTTAATTGATCGCGCGTAAACGGCTTGCCGATAAAACCATTCATACCTGCAGCTGCGCAACGCTCTTGATCTTCAGAAGCGGTATTAGCAGACAACGCTATAATTGGAACGTGCGCAATATTCGCCGACAATGTTCGAATCTTCTTGGTTGCCTCATAACCATCCATAACAGGCATCTGACAATCCATTAAAATTAAATCATATTCACGCATCATAACGGCATTGATAGCCTCTTGGCCGTTGCTAGCAAGGTCACACTGCAGCCCCAATTTATGCAAATGTGCCTTAGCCACTTTTTGATTCACAATATTATCCTCAACCACCAATACCATGAACTCCAACTGCTTCTGCTTGTTTAGCTTATTGGCTGGCTTAGCTAATACTTCAAGAGTAGAAGAAAAATGATGCTCGAGCCTATCCTGCAACGCATAACGACGAATCGGCTTCACCAAATGCAAATCAATTAAGTTAATGTTTTCTTTGTGATCAAAAAGTGGATTATAAAATTGCACCACATAAACATTGGCATCCGCTTTCAGCTGCTCTAAATCTCTCACTAAAATATCAAGCGGCTGCGGCCAATTAATCATTACGCATAATCGCTGGTTCAATTGCGTGACAGATAAATCTTGTCGCCAGTGCATAGAAGTACCCACGCAAGTGTAATTAATCTGCCAATTTTGCGCGATATTGATCAGCACATCCTGGCAGAAACCTTTTGGCGCGATCAAATAGAGATGATCAAAATATTGGTGCGCATGAAATACGGGCATAGTTTGAAGCATTGAGACCTTAAATGGCAGGCTTAAAGAAAAACAACTCCCGCTACCCTCAACGCTTTCAACCTGAATACTGCCCCCCATTAAATCAACGAGTCGCTTACAGATTGCTAGGCCTAAGCCAGTACCACCAAAGCGGCGACTGATCGAGCCATCTTGCTGAGAATAAGGCTCAAAAACCTTATCGCAAAACCCTGACGGAATACCAATACCGGTATCTTTTACGTGAATATTTAAAAACACTTGAGGCAAATTTAATGCTTGCAACTCAACTTCTAGGCGTATTTCACCCTGCTCTGTAAATTTAATGGCATTACTGACCAGATTATTGATGAGCTGTTGCAAACGCGTCGAGTCCCCCCACAGCACAGCTGGCGCACGCGGGTCATAAATGAGCCCAATCTCGATCGGATTTTTTTTATCAGCACCACTGTGCAACGCTAAAATATTTTCAATCAGCAGGGGCAGATTCATTGGTGCATGTTCTAGCTTTACCTGCTCCGCACTTAATTTTGAGAAATCTAAAATGCTGTTAATTAAACTCAATAATGTTTGCCCTGATTGTTTCGCAACGCTGATATAACCCCTGTCTTCAGCAGAAAAAACATTCTCGTCTAACAAATTCAGCATACCTAACACACCATTCATCGGCGTACGTATCTCATGGCTTATGTTAGCGACAAATTCTGATTTTAAACGCGACGACTCCAGTGCTGCATCGCGAGCTTCTACCAATTCATTTTCTCGAATTTCAAGAACATCCATCATTCTATTGAAACTAGCACCAATATGACGGAGTTCACTACTACCTTTTTCTAACATGCGCAAACCATGTTCTCCTTGCTGAGCTTTTTGCATCATATTCGCAAGCTCTGTGAAAGGCTCTGTGGTATGCCGAATAATGCGCTGCAGGACCATAAATAAAATGAGGCATAAAAACAGGGATATCGAAAAATTACCGATCACAATGGTATGCATCAACTCCTTCAACTCTTTCTTGCTAATCAACAGATGGACTCGTCCAACGGTTTCTGTACTAGGTTGCGCCAGTTCAAGAGGGGAAGCATTACTTTCGGCTGTGCCCGACATCACTTGGACTAAGGCACCAAATTGCCAATAGTCATTGGTCTCATACTCCAACACAGCCTCACCTGGATGCTGCGTAAAATGCTTTATCATCCATGGCGCGATATCACCGTGCTGCTTGAGTACATGACTTGAACTTAAATCGCCGATAGCCACTTGAACAACACCAGGAAATGCTAAAGCAGCGTTTAAGGCATCCTGGGCATTATCTTCACTGGCATAAACCAATGCCAAGGTACTGTTTTTAGCCAAAGCATTGGTAATCGAAATACCCTGCTGTATAGAACGCTGAACAGCAAGACGCGCACTTAGCAAAGAGACAGCCACCGAAGTAGCAATAGCAAGGAAAACGATAGCGGCAATAAAAAATATGAGGATTTGCTGCTTAAGACTCTGCGAATCAAAGCGTCCAAATAATTGCTTTAATCGATCTAGATTAGCGAGCATCTTTGGGCAGCACCACGGTAAAAGAATTTAAGGTTTCTTGGTCAATTTGCAAACCGATATGCTGCATCGACTTGATATTAATAGCGCTCTTGAGCTGTCTTAGCGGCTGCACTGGCTCCTCAATTTTCTGATTTTTTAGCAGTTTCTGCGCGACCTGACCAACATACTCGCCCATCGCATAACTATCTGGATACAACCCAAATAATGCACCACGTCCTACTTGCGACACGCCACTCGAAAATATCTTCAAATTTTTATCCCACATTACGCTTAATACCATGGGAAGAATCACCTGCGCATCCATAGTGCTACTGTCTTCAGGCAACCACAGGCTATCAGAAATGCTATTCATATCTTTTAATACTTTGTCATACAACTTGGCGCTCTCAGAGACATTACGAGCATTGTGGACCACAAGCTCCATATTCAAACGCTGCGCAGCTTGCGCAGCAAAATCTATTAACCACTGCCAGCGCAATGGATTAATGACAACATGAACACGATTTGTTCGTTTATCCAAACGCTGCATGGTCTTAAATAAAATCATAGGATCTGGCGCATAAGTAACGGCAACCGCCACTTTATTCAAATTACTGGGCTCCGTAATAAAAATTGCTGCCAAAATACTGGCATCATCTTTTAAGTCCTGAAGCGTCTTTAAACTACTCGGACCCATTGCGATCGCAAGCGGTGCCTGTAATTGGTTAGCCCAAGACTGAAGTTGCACAGAACTAACATCATTGGTAATTAATCGCGTCTGCACTGGCTGACCGATTGTTGAATCTATACCACGGATAGCGTCTTTAAAAATGGACAGATAAGGATCTTTGATATCAGGATAAAAAATAGGGATTTCTGCTGCCGACAATGGGAATGTCCATATCAGCAGTAAAATATAAATAATATGGTAATAGCGCAAGCAATGCGCTTTTCTTCTGATCATATATCAGCGTGTCACCCATTCCATAGGAAACAGTCATAAAGCCCATGCGAGGGGCCTGCAGAAAGCCCCCATATGAACAAGTGTGGTCCTGGATCAGAGTCTAGACTAGTCTGCCGCGATGCGAAATTATGAATTTTGGCTCTAACTCAGCGCCTGGAATCCAATATTTTTCGTCTTCGGTGGGTGTATGAATCGGTGACATAGATCGGTTAATGACAAAAAGCGGCTTTAAAGGGGTGTTTGGTCTAGGTAACTGTGTTGCCATACTTCTCGATAAGCATCGGCATCCATATTGCCGCCTGACAACAAAATCAAAATAGCTTTAGGCTTGCTTTGCGCACTCAGCCATTGATAGGCCGCCTCCATGGCGACAGCGGATGTTGGCTCAACACTGCACTTTAAAAGATGATTTAACCATTGTGTCCAATAAATAATGCGTTCTTCTGTGGCTTCAAAAAAACCATCAAGCTGTTTTAAATATTCAAATGTACGTGCGGCGACGCAAGTGACACGGGCGCCATCGGCCAGCGTTTGCGGGGGATGCGGTAAGCTGATGAGTTTGCCTGCAAAGAATGATTGGCAGGCATCATTGGCATTGACAGGCTCACCACCAAACAGTTTAGAGTACGGGCTGAGTAGCTGTTTAGCTAATAAACTACCCGACAACCATCCGCCACCTCCGCAGGTAGCAAAAATAGCATCGGGTGTGAATTGATTTTGTAGCGCCTCATAACATGCAGTGCCCTGGCCCAGAATCAGATCATCACTATCAAATGGCGGTAAAAAAAATGCGCCTTGCTCGATGGCATCAGCAACTTTTTGTTCGGCAATTACGCGACTCGTTGTGACTTCAACGTCCGCACCATAACTGCGCGTGGCCTGAATTTTGACGGTGGAAGAGCCTTTTGGAATAAAGACGGTAACTTTTATACCTAATAATTTTCCAGCGAGCGCCGTAGCTTGGGCATGATTGCCTGAACTGAGGGTAACAACATGCTCGGGCAATTGATTTTTTTCTTTTAACGTGAGTAGCGCATTTAATGCCCCGCGTATTTTAAATGAACCGGTGCGCTGCTGGCCCTCCACTTTAAAAACAAGTTTGTGCCCCAGCCAGCTGTTGAGCAGGCTAGACTTGACCAAAGGTGTTTGGTGTATAAAGGGCTTTATGCGTTGATGGGCTGTTATCAATTGATTGGGTTGGAGCATAGGATGAGGTCGTTCGATAGGCAAGTGAGCTAATCGGCTTCAGTAGATAGAAGCGGCTCAGGGCAATGATAGGTTTTCACGACTTCATCTTGATAAAGTGTTTCCAGGTGGACATCAAACTTCCATAAATAATGTAAATGCTTGAGTACGGCTTGGCATTGCTGGTCTTCGAGTGGGCGACGATTGTGCTGGGTGTGGCGTAATACCATGGATCGATCCCCACTGACGTTGATTTCGTACACTTGAATATTCGGTTCGTTCATACTCAGATTATATTGATTCGACAGCTTTTCACGCAGAATCCGATAACCTGTATCGTCATGAATATGACCGACTTCCATTTGTTTAGAGGTATCATCATCCTGCAAATGAAACAAATGAAAATCACGCATGATTTTGGGTGATAAAAATTGTTGAATAAAGCTTTCATCTTTAAAGCTTTGCATGGCAAATTTCATGGTCGCTAGCCAATCACTACCCGCCATATCAGGAAACCATAACTTATCTTCAGCAGTGGGTTGTGAGCAGATGCGGCGCAAATCAGTCATCATGGCAAAACCCAACGCATACGGATTGATGCCATTATAATACGGGTGATCAAAGCTGGGTTGGTGAATAACGCCGGTGTGATATTGCAAAAACTCCAGCATAAAACCATCGGTAACATAGTGCTCATCATATAAATGGTTCAGCAAGGTGTAATGCCAAAAGGTTGCCCAGCCTTCATTCATAACTTGCGTTTGTCGTTGTGGATAAAAATACTGCGCGATCTTACGTACGATGCGCACCACTTCACGCTGCCAAGGTTCGAGTAAAGGCGCATTTTTTTCAATAAAATACAGTAGATTTTCTTGGGGCTCTTCCGGGAAACGTTTTTTAGTGTTTTTAGTAGCACTATTACTGGACTTAGGAATGGTGCGCCACAATTCATTCACCTGGGTTTGTAAATATTCTTCTCGCTCTTTTTGCCGACGTTTTTCTTCCGCTGCGGAAATAGGCGACGGCCGTTTATAACGATCAACACCATAATTCATTAGCGCATGGCAGGCATCTAATAACATTTCGACTTCTTCCAAACCATAACGCTCTTCACACTGTTGAATATAGTTTTTCGCAAATACCAAATAGTCAATAATCGAGCCGGCATCAGTCCAGGTTTGAAATAAATAATTACTTTTAAAAAACGAGTTATGCCCAAAGCATGCATGCGCAATCACCAGCGCTTGCATGGTCATGGTGTTTTCTTCCATTAAATAGGCAATGCACGGATTGGAGTTGATGACAATTTCATAGGCCAGTCCCATCTGACCACGCTTATAACTTTTATCCACGCTGACAAAGTGTTTGCCGAAAGACCAGTGGTTGTAACCAACCGGCATTCCAACAGAGGAATAGGCATCCATCATTTGTTCAGCAGAAATAACTTCGATTTGATTGGGATAAACATCCAGCTGGTAATGTTGATCATTAATTTGTTGTAACGCTTGCTCGTAGGTGGTTAACAGCTCAAAAGTCCACTCAGATTCCGTGGACAAGGGTTTGATAAAGTCGATGACAGGGTTTGTTTTTATTTTCATAGTTTAAGCTGCATGAGTACTGCGTGGTTGACGCTTTTGAAACAGCTCACGAAACACCGGATAAATATCTGCGGGGTCGGCAATCTGCTGCATGGCAAAATAATCTGGGTGTTGCTCTTGAACAGACTCATATTCTCGCCATAAGGCTTGGTGTCGTCTTGGGTTAATTTCAATATAAGCGTAATACTGAGATTTTGGCAAAATATGCTCAGTTAATAATTGTCGACATAACGGCGAATCATCATTCCAGTTATCTCCATCGGATGCTTGTGCCCCATAGATATTCCATTCGGCTGGAGAGTAACGATCATTGATGATTTGATCCATCAGTTTTAACGCACTCGACACTATGGTACCGCCTGTTTCACGAGAATAAAAAAAATCTTGTTCATCGACTTCTTTGGCGCTGGTATGATGCCGGATAAACACCACTTCAATTTTTTGATAATTTCGTTTTAAAAATAGATACAACAAAATAAAAAAGCGTTTCGCCATATCTTTCATGCTTTGATTCATCGAGCCGGACACATCCATCAAACAGAACATGACTGCTTTGGAGCTGGGTTTAGGTTGGCGCACATGATGGTTATAGCGCAGATCAATGGTGTCAATAAAAGGGATGCGTTTGATTTTACGTTTCAATTGCGCTATTTGTTCTTCCAAGGCCACAATTTTAGCCGCATCCCGTAAAATCGGATCTTGTTGTTGCAGCTCTACGAGCTGTGCTTCAAGCAGTTTTAAGCGGCGCTTAGATGCGCCGGTTAATGCAATTTTTCGGCTCTTTGATTGTTTTAACGAGCGCACCACATTCAATTTGCTAGGATTGCCATCGCTGACAATACCAGCCCGTACCATCTTGAATGATTCAATACCTGCCAACTGGCGTTTTAATAAATTCGGCAACTCCAAATCATCAAACAAAAACTCCAAAAACTCTTCTTGAGTGATTTGAAATACGAATTCATCCATGCCTTCGCCCGAATCGCTGGCTTGGCCATCACCGCTGCCGCCACCTGCCCCTTGCGGTGGACGATTAATTTTATCTCCGCGATGAAACTCCTTATTGCCCGGTAGCACCATGTCCCGTTTACCGCCTGGGCCATGACGAAACACGGGTTCAGACAAATCACGCTTAGGGATCACCACATTTTCACCGCTGTCGAGATCGGTAATGCTGCGATTACTCACCGCATCAGCAACGGCTTTTTTAATGTGCGCACGATGACGACTTAAAAAGCGCTGGCGATTCACCGCGCTTTTATTTTTACCATTTAAACGTCGATCGACTATATATGACATAAATGCTCGTTATTGTGCTTTGCGTACGCGCAGATACCATTCCGACAACAAGCGTACTTGTTTTTCAGTATAGCCACGGTCCACCATACGATTGACAAAGTCCTCGTGTTTTTTCTGATCGTCTTTGGAAGCTTTTGGATTAAATGAAATCACGGGCAACAAATCTTCGGTATTCGAGAACATTTTTTTCTCAATCACGGTGCGCAGTTTTTCGTAACTTAACCAGGATGGATTTTTACCGCCATGATTGGCGCGAGCGCGTAACACAAAGTTAACCACTTCATTACGAAAATCTTTGGGATTACTGATGCCAGCTGGTTTTTCAATTTTTTCTAACTCTTCGTTAAGTGCGGCACGATGTAAAATATCGCCGGTATCTGGGTCGCGATACTGTTGATCTTGAATCCAAAAATCGGCATAAATCACATAACGATCAAAAATATTTTGGCCATATTCTGAATAAGATTCTAAATAAGCGGTTTGAATTTCTTTGCCAATAAACTCCACATATCGTGTTGCCAGATATTCTTTGATAAAACGCAAATATCGATCACGCGTTTCAGCAGGAAATTGTTCTTGTTCGATTTGCATTTCTAATACATGCAGCAAATGCACTGGGTTGGCCGCAATTTCCGCATGATCGAAGTTAAAGACCTTAGATAAAATTTTGAAAGCAAAACGGGTTGATAAACCTTCCATGCCTTCATCAACGCCCGCCATATCGCGATATTCCTGATACGACTTGGCTTTTGGATCCGTGTCTTTTAAATTTTCGCCATCATAAATGCGCATTTTTGAATAAATGCTGGAATTTTCGGGTTCTTTCAAACGCGACAAGGTGGAAAATTGCGCCAACATTTTTAAGGTGTCGGGCGCACATTGCGCATTGGCCAATGAGCTGTGTTGTAATAACTTTTCATAGATTTTGATTTCTTCGGACACGCGTAAGCAATAAGGAACTTTGACAATATAAATACGATCAATAAAGGCTTCGTTGTTTTTGTTGTTCTTAAAAGCATGCCACTCGGATTCATTGGAGTGCGCTAAGACGATCCCTTCAAAAGGAATCGCACTTAACCCTTCTGTACTGTTGTAGTTGCCTTCTTGGGTGGCCGTTAATAGCGGATGCAAAACCTTAATGGGGGCTTTAAACATCTCGACAAATTCGAGTATGCCTTGATTCGCGCGACACAGACCGCCGGAAAACGAATAGGCATCGGCATCATTTTGCGCAAACTCTTCGAGTTTACGAATATCCACTTTGCCGACCAGGGCTGAAATGTCTTGATTGTTTTCGTCGCCTGGCTCGGTTTTAGCGACAGCAATTTGATCGAGAATAGAAGGGAAAAGTTTAACCACTTTAAATTGGCTTATATCCCCATTAAATTCGTGCAGGCGTTTAACCGCCCAAGGCGACATAATGGTTTTTAAATAGCGTTTTGGAATGCCATATTCTTCTTCAAGAATATCGCCATCTTCTTGGGGATTAAATAAGCCTAATGGTGATTCATTTACCGGTGAGCCTTTGATGGCATAAAAGGGAATTTTCTCCATCAGTGATTTGAGCTTTTCGGCTAAAGACGATTTACCGCCACCGACTGGCCCCAATAGATACAGCATTTGTTTCTTTTCTTCTAAACCCTGCGCGGCATGTTTGAAATAGGCCACGATATGCTCAATACATTCTTCCATGCCATAGAACTCATTAAACGCAGGATAGCGCTTAATGATTTTGTTGGAAAAAATACGACTTAAGCGCTGATCTTTGGCGGTATCCACAAATTCTGCTTCACCAATGGCGGCTAACATGCGTTCAGAAGCAGTGGCATAACAATGTGGCTCTTTTTTGCAAAGTTCTAGAAACTCTTGAATGGTATATTCTTCGTGCTGTGTGGCTTCATAGCGATTTTGGTAATGGCTAAAAATTTTATTCATGTGATGGACCTCGTAATAATCCAATGGTCTGGACGATGCAATCTGAGTTGCCAAGGGAGATTGCTGGCACGCATTTTTTTTTGATTAACTCATTGGTATCTTAGCAATAATGTGATGGCTTAGGTCAATAATCCCGAACCGTATTTTCACTATAGCTGGCTTAATCGCAGCTGACTTGTGTTAGCGCTTGGGTTTGTAAATTTAATGCACTTAATTGACCACCCCAAACACAGCCGGTATCCATAGCGAAAAACTGGGGGCCCAGCCACTGGCCGCCAATTGTTGACCAGTGGCCAAATACAACTCGATAATTCAACGGGGTATTGCGGGGGTACTGAAACCAGGGCGTGAAACCAGCAGGCGCGGTGGCACCTTTATGTTGAAAATCCAACCCCCCTTGAGCGTCCAGATAGCGCATGCGGGTTAACACATTGAAGTTGTAGCGATGTTGCTCGGCAGCGCTCGTGAGCTGTTGCCAGTGATTGGGCAGATTGCCATATTTGGTTTGCAAGAAATGACTGGGATCATTGCTGCGCAATTCATCACTAATCGATTGCGCCGCCGCCATCGCGGTTTGCATATCCCAGTGCGGCGCGATGCCAGCATGTACCATGCAAAAGTTTAATGCATCATCTTTAACCAGTAGAGGTTGTTGACGCAGCCAATCAAACCATTGCGCTCGATCTTGAGATTGCAATAAGTCATCAAGGGTATCACTCTGATGCGCTGGCCGCAGTCCATGATAAACAGCCAACGCGTGTAAATCATGATTACCCAATACGCACTGCGCTTGTGAGCCTAAATCGCGCAGCAATTTTAATGTAGAGACATTATCTTCGCCGCGATTGATCAAATCACCACAAAACCACAGCTGATCGTCTTGCGTGGGCGCGAGCTTTTCTAACAGTTGGCACAGGCTGCGGTAACAGCCCTGAATATCGCCAATGGCATAAGTTGTCATAATGCAGGCTTGCTCTTAACGGTTGGGTATAAGGGGTTGTTCGGGAGCAAAAGCGTTATTGCTCTGTAAATAATTCGCAATACGCCGATAATCTTCGATGCTTAAATTTTCAGCACGCTGCTGACGATCGATCGCGCATTCGCTAAATAATGGCAGGTGCTGCCAGCTTTTTAAGCTGTTGCGTAAGGTTTTTCGGCGTTGATTAAAGGCCGCTTGCGTGACTTGTATCAGCGCCGGATAAATGCTGGCTACCGGACGATCGGTGCGCGGTATTAATCTCACTAGGGCAGAATCGACTTTTGGGGCGGGATGAAAAGCTTCAGGACCGACGTCAAGTAATTTTTGCGCGTGAAAATAGGTTTGAATCATGACCGTTAAGCGGCCGTATTCACCGCTGCTGGGAGTGGCGACTAAACGATCAACCACTTCTTTTTGCAGTAAAAACGTCAGGTCTTGAATTGGCGCTGCGCTTTCTAACAACTTGAACAGCAGAGGCGTGGAAATTTGATACGGTAAATTGCCGACAATACGCAGGGGTTGCCGTTCTGATTTTTCGCCATTCATTTGCGTTTCATCATTAAACAGTGTTTCAAAATCAAAGGTTAAAACATCGTGATGATGTAATTGCGCGTTGGGAAAACGTTGTCGCAATGGCATGATCAAACGATCATCCAATTCAATTAATACCAACTGTTGTACGCGGGCATACAGATGCTGGGTTAATGCGCCTGTGCCAGGACCAATTTCAATCAAGTGATCATCAAGCTGAGGATGGATTTGATCGACAATAGCATTCAAAATCACTTCATCGATGAGAAAGTTTTGGCTCAAAGATTTCTTGGCGGAAACGGAAAACGGGCGTGACAAAATTATTTCTCCCTGCGCTGCTCGTATAATTGTTCGTATCGTTGTGCGCATAATTGCTCAGCCCAACGGATGGCGCTGAGCAAACTGCGCGTGTCGCCACCTAAGGTGCCCGCCAGCTCCAGCGCGGTACCGTGATCGACCGAGGTGCGGACAATCGGCAGACCGAGCGTGATATTCACGGTTTGGGCAAAATCAGCAAATTTAATCGCTGCCAGACCTTGGTCATGATACATGGCCAACACGACATCGCACTGAGCGAGTTGATGCGGTAAGAATGCGGTATCGGCGGCGACCGGCCCCTCTAATAAAAAGCCCTTTTGACGCAGTTGTTCAAGACAGGGGGCGATCACTTCGATTTCTTCTCGACCCAAATGGCCTTGCTCACCCGCGTGCGGATTCAGGCCACACACTCGAATGCGCGGGTGCGTTATACCGAACTGTTGTTGTAAGCCTTGGCGCAAGGTCGTGATCACTTGTGCTAATGAATGCTGCGTGATGGCTGCCGGCACTTGTGATAACGGCAGATGCGTCGTGGCGAGCGCCACTTTCATTTGTGCATTGACCATCAACATCACAACTTGCGGACTCTGAAAATACTGCTGCAAAAATTCGGTGTGACCGCTAAATGCAAAACCCGCTGCGTTAATCACCCCTTTGTGCACAGGAGGCGTGACCATGGCATCCATGTCGCCGCTTGCACATAACTCACATGCGGTGCGCAGTACCGCTAAAACGTACGCACTATTGGCAGCATCAAGCTGACCTGGAATGACAGGGATGATACTGTCGACAGCATAGTACTTTAGCTGCCCGGGCTGACTGGCAACGGCTACTTGTTGAAAGTTCACGGGTTGTAACTGTAAAGACAGATTATGGTGAGCGGCACGCTGTCTTAAAATTTCAGGATCACCAATATAAACCAGCTCAGCTGAGTGGGCTTGCTGGGCGATCGCGATCAACAAATCGGGACCAATACCCGCTGGCTCACCACAGGTAATGGCCAACCGCCAGACGGTTTTATTCTCAACATCATCCACGGATATCGACATAAGCCTCTTGGCGAATTTCTTGTAGCCACAACGCCAGCTCTTCTTCAAACTGTCGGCGAAAAACGGCGTTGCGCGATTGTTGCAAACGGTTTTCGCTGGACACATCTTCATTGCGTTTGCCAAGCACTTCGATTAGATGCCAACCATACTCACTTTCAACCGGTGCGGACACTTGGTGAAGCGGTAATGTCTGTATCGCGCTGGCAAAGCTTTTGACCATGGACTCCGGTAATACCCAACCAAGATCGCCACCTTTGCGTGCGCTTCCAGGATCATCCGAATAGGTGTTGGCTAAAGTGGCAAAACGCTCGCCTTTTAACAGTCGTTCATAGAGCTCTTGCGCCAGTTGTTTGCTGGCCTCTGCGGTACGCAGTACATTGGGTTTAATTAAAATATGACGCACTTGGATTTGATCAACATGTTTGTCGCTACCGCCTCGCATGCCTTGCAGTTGGATGATATGAAAGCCACTGGCGCTTTTAATCGGGCCGGCAATCTCGTTGGTTTGCAGATGTCTGACAGGCTCAACAAATATCGAGGGCAGTTGTGCGGCGGGTCGCCATCCGAGGTCGCCACCTTCGAGTGCATTTTGTGCTGAGGAATAGCTGGCAGCCATGGCTTTGAACGTGGTTTTGCCGCTGCGCAAATCAGCAGCCACCTGCTGCGCCAATGCGCTGGCTTTATTCACCTCGGCGTTATCGGCTTGATCTTTGATCGCAATCAAAATATGGCCCAGTCGATATTCGCTGGTTAACTGTGCTTGGCCATCCGCCGATTGCAAAAAAGCTTGCACATCTTGCTCAGAAACCTGCACGCGTGACGCCACTAGCTTACGCTGCACTTGATTGACCAAGGTATCTGTCTCGACCTGCTGACGAAATTGTGTGTAGTCGATCCCTTGATTGAGCAGTGATTGGCGAAAGTCGTCTAACGACAGATGATTGTCATCGGCAATGGCTTGCAGCGTTTGGTTGATATCGTTTTCATTACTGCGAATGCCCATTTGCGCCGCCAAATCGAGCTGAATCCGTTCAAGGATTAAGCGATCCATTATTTGGGTTTTTAAAATATCCGCAGGCGGTAAACGCGCATCTTTGAATTGCGACAAAATAAGGCGCATGCGGTTATTGAGCTCGCTACGTAAAATAACGTTATCGTTAACCACCACTAAAATGGGATCGAGTGGGACGGCATCAACTTCAGTGGCGCTGACACTCATCGGCAGGTTGAGCAAAAAGGTCAATCCTACGGCGTGCAAACTGATCTTCTGAAGATACTGTCTCATGGTCTTTCTCATGTGTGGGGGGTTAAACAAAAGTTAAGGGCGATCGGCCAAACTGACATAGCCGGGAATGCCACGGGTAAGCAAATCATTCAGCTTGCTGCCAACTTGTCCCAACCCTTTGAAATAAAATTGTACCAGGAATGCGTAGTCATTTTCGGAAGCATCGGTAAATAGATCGCTACTTTTAATCCAGCGGTGATACGCAATCGTGGTTTGCCAGCAACAACTGTCATATTGCAGGCCGCTAATTTGTTCCAGGGTGCGCTGCTCTTGTAGGTCAAGATTCCAACGCGCTAACAATTGCCAGCGTAAAGAAAGCGGGTATTGCATTGACATATCGATCTGGTCTATGGCGCTTACGGTTTGGTAGCGGTAGGCCAAGTTCCAATGTTGCTGGGCGGCGGGCGCGTATTGTAGGCCGGCAAAACCTTCATTAATAAGATTGTCATCAGCATTCCAGGTGATGGCGCTTTGTGTGGACAGTGTATCGGTAAGTCGCCATTCGGCTAATGCCACCACAGGGCTGCGCGGTTTTGTGCTGTGTGATTCTGTGATGGGCAGTTGCGTATTATTGCTGTCGTCACTGCTCAGCATGACGCGCCGATCTTGATGATAAAAAATTTGTCCCACTGTGAATCTGGCGTGTGTTTGTAGTTCCTCATCGACAAGCTGGCTGGATAAAGCGAGCGTGGTTTGTTCGGTATCGCCAATTCGATCGACACCACTAAACCGGTTCTCGCGAAACAGTTGTTCCCAACTAAACGTCAAATCGGTGGTATCAAAATTGGGAAAGTCTCGCTGGTCCCGATAGGGCGTACGCGTATAAAACAGACGAGGCTCTAACGTTTGAGTAAATTGATTGCGCAACGACCTTTCAAAAAACAAGCCTGTGTCCACGCTATAGGTCGGTAATGTTCGGGTTAAATGCTCGGCATCATTGTTATTAAGCGGATTAGCATTAAGTGGGTCTGAGCGACGGGGATCAAGTTGGTAATCAGTGGCTTGCAGCCGCAAGCTTGGCGAGATGAACCCCCATAAGGTCGTCAGCGGCAATTGCAGTTGCGTATTGAGGTGCAGACGTTGACCATAGGGCACATCGAGCGCATCGGCTTGGCTGAAGTAACCGTAGCTTCCGCTGTTAAACCAATTGAGGTGATTAGCAAGCAAGCTTTGCTGGGTTAACGTGAGCTCTGGTAACTTTTGATACGGTTTATCGCTGGCAGCAATCGCGTTGTCGATGACTTCAGGGCTATCCACCAACAAGTCGGCACTCCAGTTATCTTGTAGGTAATTGATGCTAATCTGGCGGTTTAAAAAACTGGTTTGATTGGCGGCCAGATCGGTACCAAAGTCATCAAAATATTTATTGTCAGAAACGCTGTTCAAATCGACCTGTGCAAATAGGCTTGGTGCAACATGGCTGTTATGCTGCCAACTGAAGCGTGAGCGGTTGTTATTATTGGCGAGATCATCACCCGGTAAATAGGTCACAAAAATACTGCCGGTGTTTCCCGTGTGCGTGTCAGGGGTCGCCAGATAGCGCAAAGCACTTTCCAGCATGACGCCGCGACCGCCAATTTGCCGGGGCGTGGTCACCAGATCGACTTGCGGGTGGATGTTCCAATAAAACGGGATGCCGATATCCGGTTGTGCCAAATTATTAATTTCTGGATACAGAAAACCAGTATGGCGCATGGAATCAATCGGAAAACGAAAATAAGGCACATAAAAAATGGGCACATACCCGGCTTGTAAGCGCATTTGTTGAACTTCGCCCCAACCCGATTCATGGTTAAGATCAAAATGTCGGCCGCGCAGCAACCATTCGTTATGCCCTGGCGGGCAGGTAGTGTAGCTGCCTTGGTCAATTAAGGTGTGTGTTTTGCCGACATGGGTAATTTTTTTGGCCGTGCCGCGTGCTTGTGTCTTCTTTAATAAAAATTCAGGGTGGTCGAGACTGATGATATCGGTTGATAAGTCCGCCAGTGCGTGATCACCCACCACCATGGCCTCTGCGCTGAATAACCTTACTTCACCAAAAAATTCCGCTGAGTTGGCTTGGCTTTCGTTAGCCATATTGATTTTGACGTAATCACTACTCATCTGCAGATCATCCTGCTGCAACAGCACATTGCCGCATAACTCGCCTTCGCCTAGACGTGTCATAGTATAACGATCAGCCGCCGCATATAAATTTCCGATGACCGGATGCGCATCTAACGTGATGGGCGCAAAAGGCTGATAATAACCACCGCACAGTTGCTGGGATTGGGTTGGCTGCGCAATCGCAGTGGTTAACGCCATCCAGTTCAGTTGTTGGGCGGCGGTGTTATACGAAGAAGGCGCTTGATCGTGAAACTCGGGAATGATGGGCTGTTGGCAAAATCCAGTATCTTCCTCAGCCTCAGCTGCCAAAGCAAGTCCGTGCAAAAAGCTGATCAATAAAAAAGCAAAACGTTTATTTACCATCAATTAATTTGCCAAAATGAAAAATGCATTCTAAATAAAGCAGGGGGTATTCGGCTAGCATGGTGTTTGCCCATTTTCTGAAATTGACCAACTGCTTCTAGGATCATGTGTTGAAACTCTATCTGGCGGTGATGATTACTTTGTTTTATGTGCTGTATGGCTGCGTGAGTATGCCACCGCGAAAGCCTGAAAACATCTGTGAGATTTTTATGGAAAAGAGCAGCTGGTATCATGCCGCCAAAAAATCGGCTGCACGATGGAATATCCCCTTTTCGGTTTCCATGGCCATTATGTATCAAGAATCCAGTTTTCAAGCGCGCGCAAAACCCAAACGCAAATATTGGTTGGGTTTTATTCCAGGTCCTCGACCATCCACAGCTTATGGTTATGCACAAGCGTTAAACACCACCTGGGAAAGTTATCGTCAAGCATCTGGCCGCTGGGGCGCTGATCGCGATGATTTTGAAGATGCCATTGATTTTGTGGCTTGGTACAGCCGTGATGCCTTGAGTTATACCAAACTCAAGCCCAATGATGCGCGTGGTTTATATCTAGCCTATCACGAAGGCGTTGGCGGCTATAAGCGCGGCTCTTATAAAAAACAGAAGTGGCTACTAAAAGCTGCTGCGGATGTGCAAGCGCGTGCTGTTCGCTATCAAAAACAATATCAAGGTTGTCAGAAACAGTTAGATGCACCTTGGTGGGCGAGAAGATAGCAATAAAACTTTAATCGCCATTTTTTATAGCCATTGTTTTTAGAGATCACATACACCCCCGCTGAAATTTACTGCCGCATTCGCACAAAATTCAACCGGCTTATTTCATATTTAACATTAGAACGCCTTCTAAATGAGAGGTAAATCTAGACTCCGCCATCCAATAATGTTTAGATGCTAAAAATTTTCTTTATTGACCTCAACCACATGTCATCCTTTGAAAACTTTCCCCTATTTGATATCGGTGCCAACCTCACACACAGCAGTTTTGATGCAGACTGCGAGCAAGTCCTAGCCGATGCTGCAGCGGTTGGCGTCAAGCAAATCATGGTGACCAGCTCTAGCATCAACGAATCAATTAAAGCCATCGCGTTATGCGCCCAATATCCGCAACTTAACTGCACCTGCGGCATTCATCCGCACCATGCTAACGACTGGGGGCCCAACACAGCAGCGCAAATCCAACAACTGGTCAAGCAACATGCCTGCATCAAAGCGATTGGCGAAACTGGTTTAGATTTTTATCGCGATATTTGCCCTCGCGAACAACAGGAGCTTGCATTTATTGGCCAACTGCAAATTGCTGCCCAGTTACAGCTGCCCGTTTTTTTACATGAACGAGATGCATTTGAACGTTTTGCACCGATATTAAAGACGTATCGAACATCGCTCACCAAAGTGGTCGTACATTGCTTTACTGGAGAAAAATCCGCTTTATTCGCTTATTTAGACATGGATTGTTATATCGGCATTACTGGCTGGATCTGCGATGAGCGTCGCGGCCAACATCTTCAAGAACTGGTAAAGCATATTCCATCGAATCGATTGCTGATTGAAACGGATGCGCCCTATTTATTACCACGCGATTTACCGAAAAAAATTCGCCGCAATGAACCACAGTTTTTACCGCATATCGCTTCCACAATTGCACATTATTTAAACATACCATTAGCTGCACTGAGCCAAAAGACCCACGAGAACAGCAGATTGTTTTTCAATCTACAGGAATCCGCATCGAGGGAATAGCATTGCACGCTACGATTGATTAGAATCGTGTCTATTTTTGAGGACAGCACCACACATGATCACTGACGACACGCTGACGATTGTTGAGCCTTGTTTCCAATTAAAAGGCAGCCGACTGCCATTTACGCTACTAGAACTGCTTTACTATGACTACGCAGAATTTAATCAGCGCCTTGAAGCACTGGTAAAACAGGCACCCGGTTTTTTTCGTGAAACCCCTTTGGTCATCAGCCTAGAAAAACTCGACAATCAACATCCACCGATTGATTTTATCGAACTCACCGAAATTTGCCGCGCTTATGGCGTGCATCCGATCGCCATCAAAGGTGGCAGTGATATACAACAGCTCACCGCCTTAGTAGCAGGCCTACCCTCAATTCCAGCTAATCCAACGCAGAAGTTGGCCAAGCTCAATTTTGACCTAGTCAATACAGAACAGCCTCGAAGTACAGTACGCCAATTTTCACGTCAAGATACCGCTCGCACCGACATAGATATTGCCAACAATAAACGTGCCTCACTTGCCACCAAATTAATTAGTAAACCAGTCCGCTCTGGTCAGCAGATTTATGCGGCTAACGCCGACCTTATTGTATTAGCATCAGTGAGTGCAGGTGCGGAAATACTAGCGGACGGCAACATCCATGTGTATGGTACGCTTCGTGGGCGCGCATTGGCAGGCATTAAAGGCAATACTGACTCGCGTATTTTTTGTCAGTGTCTTGAAGCAGAGCTCCTGTCCATCGCTGGACGTTACAAGTTAAACGACGACCTACGTGACGTGCATTGGCAAATGCCAATTCAAGCCTATTTAGTAGGAACACAGTTACGCATTAGCCCGCTAGTTGAGTAAATCGTAATCGAGTAAGTCACCATTGAGTAGAACAGTCGACAATATATTTGTAATTGCAAACCAAATTTCAAAAAGAGGATATTACCTTGGCTAAAATTATTGTCATTACCTCCGGCAAAGGTGGCGTTGGTAAAACCACGACCAGCGCTTCTTTTGCTACAGGACTTGCCCAGCGCGGCTATAAAACTGTCGTCATCGATTTTGATGTCGGCTTGCGTAATCTGGATTTGTTAATGAACTGCGAACGTCGTGTCGTTTACGATTTCATTAACGTTATTAAAAACGAAGCCACTTTGAATCAAGCGCTGATTAAAGACAAACGCATTGATAATTTGTACATTTTACCGGCCTCACAAACGCGCGATAAAGATGCATTAACCAAAGAAGGCGTTGAAAAGATTCTGCAAGAATTGTCTGCAACTTACGACTACATTCTGTGCGACTCACCTGCCGGCATTGAAAAAGGCGCTCTATTAGCACTTTATTTTGCGGATGAAGCCATTATTGTAACCAACCCCGAAGTATCGTCAGTACGCGACTCCGATCGTATCTTAGGTATTTTGCAAAGCAAATCTAAACGTGCTGAACTTGGCAAAGAGCCTATTAAAGAACATTTACTACTCACGCGTTATGCACCAGACCGCGTAGAACGCGGAGAAATGCTGAGCGTAGAAGATGTTAGAGATATTTTATCGATCCCGTTACTTGGAATTATTCCTGAATCAACCTCTGTACTGTCTGCATCGAACGAAGGCTGCCCAGTTATTTGGGATCAAAGCAGCACGGCAGGCCTTGCTTATAAAGATGCCATCAATCGTTTTTTAGGCGAGAACATTGAACATCGATTTATATTACCTGAGAAAAAAAGCTTTTTACGACGCATGTTTGGAGGATTAAGTGCATGAGTATTTTTGATTATTTTCGCTCCAAAAATCGCGATACCGCAAGTCTTGCCAAAGAACGCCTGCAAATTATCGTCGCACACGAGCGCTCTGATCGAACCCAGCCCGATTATTTATCACGCATGCAGCGAGATATAGTCGATGTGATTCGCAAGTATGTCGCCATTAGCACACAAGATGTTAGTGTATCGCTCGACCAAACCGATAACTGCTCGATCCTAGAACTCAATATTACCCTGCCAGACTTTGTGCAGGCGCAGCATACCGCATGAACAACATGAGTTTAAATACAGAGATTGAAATGAAAGCGCTTAACGAACTATTTAATCAAGCGGTTAACGCCATTCAAAACAGCACCATAACCAAACCAGTTGCAAGTGACATCAAACTGCAACTGTATGCTCTCTACAAGCAGGCCACTCTAGGTGATATCTCCGGTAAAAAACCTGGCGCACTGGACATGATTGGTCGCGCAAAACACACGGCATGGGAAGCTTTAAAAGGCTTATCTATGGATGACGCCAAGCGTCGTTATATCGACACCCTTAAACAGATGAACGCAATTTAATCATTTGTATGTGCACAGCCTTTACTGCTAAATTTTCAAATTCTTGCAGACGGCCAACAAGATAATGGCGCAGCTCGTAGTAACTATAAATTGCGGCAACCACCGTCATCAGTAAAAATCCCATTATTACCATACGCAACCAAATTAAGGACCGATACGACTCCTGTTCTAGCAAGCTTACCACCAAATTAGCTTCTTCCATCAACTGTACTGAACTATCGGATACTGCGGATAATGCAGCTAAGGACGTGTCAGATCCAAGCAACATAATTTTTCGATCAAAATCCTGCCAAACGCTTTCTACTGCTTTTAATTGATCAACCACTTCTGAACTGGTGTTCGCGGGAAAATTGATATCAGTGCCACCGATTATCAGAGCATTTAAATTTATCCTAAACTGCTGTCGAGTTTGCTGGAAAGCCGTCGATTGATCATCTCCCAGCAAACTCAACAAGACTTCTTTGGTCATTTTTTGAGATAACATGCGCTGCCGACCTGCCATATTGATGGCCGACGAACCCGCTTGCGCCCTAGTAATCAGTAAATCAATTAAAATTGCATCACCCATCATCATGCCTATCAGTAAAACACCGACCAAAAGTAACCTACCTTGCTTCATATTGATCACCCAATTTCGTTATCTACCGACTCTTATTGAACCAACTTTTATTGACTTACTAGATTAGCTGCTAGTCATCAAAAAACCTCTCCCCGTTTTGAAAGCACAAGCAGAAAATTGGTATTAATCACCAAAGCGATCAAACCACAAAGCAATAATTGTCCTTTGATAACATTATGATTACCATGCAAGCCTCTAGAAATCAGCCCGAATATTAAGTTTCTCTTACCTTATCGCCGATTTTTTATATGAGCTTTTTGAACATGAATTTTTTTCGATTATTAGGTATTGCCATCATTAGCATCTTAATTTTATCGGCTCGATATGCATGGCTGCATTTTACTGAGCCCAGCCTTATCAACTCAACCATCACCGTGTGGCTATTTTTAAATTGGATTGCCATTAGCAGCATTCCGCTGGCCTTCTTGTATGCCTACCAACCCAGTTATACACGATGCGGATTATGGCCATTGATTTTAGTGTCTGGTTTTATTGTGCTCAATCATTCAATCGTCCCTTGGCCGACGGAACCTAACACTGCGCCCTTGTTGGCAATACTCAGCTGGGCTTTAGCCTTTACGCTACGTGAATTTCAACCCAACAAAAGCGCTCGTATCGGCATTATCTGCACCCTGTTAATTTCGATCGCCGGCTTGATTTATTTTAGCAACTCAGCCACAGAAAGCAGTTTTGATCTGCCGTCAGATTGTATAGCCACCCTGAATGCTCAACAACCCTTTTTAACAATGGCCGTGCTGGGAATTTTAGCGGGTTTACGTCAAGGAAAAGCCGCAATACCTGGCTGGTTAATGTTATTACCCAGTAGTGTATGGCTCACTTATATTCACTTAGCGAATCTGACCTGGGCTTCAGCGTCCTTAAATGCTGCTTTATTGGTGATCGCACTGGCCTTCTTCTTATTATGGCAACTCATCAAGATTGCGCCGCTGCTGAATAACTTTACCAAGCCGCAAACCCGCATGGTCGCCATTACTGCAACACTGTTGTTATTCACATTACAGCAAGGCCTATTCTTCCATCAGGAATACTTCAAAAATTAATATTCACTGACAAATTAGCTGCTAAATATTTAGCCTGATCAAGATCGGTGCTATCGGAGATGAAGCCGAGCTTGAAATATTGACTGTCAAAACCGATGCCAACCGCTTGCGACGTGAACTCATAATGCAACCAATAATGCTGAAAAAATTGCAGCCTAACATTGGGAAAGCTTTCAACATCGGTTTCTAACCAGCCTGCGCTGACCTGCATAAAAGGCCATATTTGATAACCGGTATGCACCAACACCTGTGGCGGTAAGCGCTGCGTATAATCCTGGTTGCGCACATTAGCGTAATAACGATCTTCTAAAATTTGCTGCTGCAGTGCGGGAATCGCGCCCAAAGGATTGCTGGGATCTGCTGGGTTGATGGGTTGAAAAAACTGACCACTGGCGCGCTTAATGACATCCTCTTCTACCCATTGATCTAACACATTCACCGCATCCAAAGCGGCCTGGGTGACATCAACCCGAGCCTGGGTGCCGGGTGCATTTTGCCAACGAATTTGTGAATAGGCATCACGGATCTTCAATCCCGCTTGCCATTTTGGCGATAGCTGCCAATCAACAAAAACATCTAAGGTATAGCCTTGTCCGTGTGGTGCCGTGAAATCGACGTCATCAAACGCTGCATAGTCATCCTCATGCAACGCCGGTTTGTAATAAAAATAATCCGCACTGCCTGAGATGTTAGTAGATGCCACCTGCTGCTTTAATTCAGCGACCAGCGGCCGCAAACTTTCACCTAAGGCCTGCACTTCACTGGGCGTGGTTACGTTACTCACATCAATATTGGCTAATAGATTTTCAAATGAGCTCACATCCATCGCAGTTAAACTGCCCTGCTCTACAGAGGCTTGAATATAACCATCATAAAATTGTTCTGAAGACAACCAAGACAGGCCGACACCCAAACGAACATTCGATCTGGGTTGAAAATACCGCCCCAAAGTCAATCCGGAAGAGCGCAAATGTTTGGCTTTTAAATAAATCTCATACGAACGCGTTTCATCAATTGGAAGATGATTTTCAATTTGATAATTGATTAGCGCAGTATCAGGGCTAAACGCAATTTCGTAATCATAACGAATCACTTTACCCAACCACCATTGCTGATACCGTACACCTGCTTCCGCACGATCATGCGTCAGTGCTTTGTTACCCGAATCCAATGTGCCGCTGAAGTGATCAATAAAACCGTTAATCGACATGGCTTCAGAGTAGGTAAAACTCTCCACCTCGACATAGGGCCCCCACTCTTTGGCTATTACCGCCGGACTTATTACGGACAACGCGGCAAAAACAATCGGGCATGCTGCTAAAAAAAAAGGGCGATCTAGATCGCCCTTTTTCGTTTTGACTAAATGCCGAAACATCAATTAACAGCCCAGGTTCCTAATTGGAACGAATCACCGCCTTCAAGGGTTACCAAACCAGTTGATTCGATTGAACCCGTATTCGTGGCACCAACCATCAACGTACCCGTAAAGGTGGTGGCTCCAACTACAATCACCGCTTTAGCTTGGCCATTAGACAGCGTATAAGTTTCTTGGCCATCGGTAAGTGCAATACTACCCGCTAACGTTTTAGATGCTGAATCACTCAACAAGGAAATACGCAGCTTAGCATCGGCCAGCTCAAAGCTGTTTCGGGTTCCGCTAATCAACAACACAAAATGCTCTTCAGTGCTACCGCTCACAACCGCGCCAGCAGTGTCAAAGCTTTCTTTGTTGTAAGTCACATCCTGCTCAACTTGGAACACCACATCGCTGATGGTGTAAAAGCTATTCGTTGTTTCAGAAAGTGTCTCAAGGCTAGGCGCGCCAGTTAACGAGCTGGTGTTGGTGGTAAACTTCAAGCGGGTCGCAATGGACTCGTTGAGGTTATGGGTGATGGTATCGTTAGCACGTAAGACGGTGAAAGTTCCATTCATATCCACATTCGATAGAACAGTATCGGCAATTGTTAAATCACGCGTAATTTTGAGATCACCCGCGAACGAGTAGTAATCTCCAATGGTGATGGCAACCGATTTAGCATCCACACTAAAGCTAGTGGGCGTACTGGAGGTCAATACAGTCGATATGGTTGAACCTGCACCCAAGCTGATGTCGGTCGTGGAATCATCATCTAAGTCAACGCTCGCAACCGATAAAGTATTCACCGTCGCAGAAGTTCCAACTTGATTTAATGCATAACTGTCCGCCAGTATTACAGCATTACTGGTAGTGACAGCATTGGTGCTGTAGGTATAAATCAAATCACCCGTACCAATATATAGATAGCTCATGTCATTATCGACTAGAGCAGCGGCTTGCTCCAAGCTACAGGTAATGGTGACACCCGCATCAACGGTACAGCCTAAACCAGTTGGATCTACTTTAGCCTGAATCATTCTATTGGCAGCTTCAATTAACTCGGATAAATTTTCCAATTTATTGATGACATGTGCACCCGAGTTCGCTTGCGAGTTCTCCAGAATAGTACCCAAGTCTTGCAACACAGAAGTGCTAGAAGATCCAGCTGTGAAGGCCAGAAAACCAGCAGCTAATGCATTATCCAAATCCAACGCCAATTGCTTGGTTTTGTCGGCATCACTGACGCCAGCTGCAGCAGGTGGTTGTGGCTTAGTAGAATCTTGAGCCGCATCCACAACTGCTTCTTTTAGCTCTGCAAAACTCGTAGCCTCGTTAGCAATACTGGTTAGTGTGGTTCCACTGCCGAGTAAAGTATTAATGGTTGTTGCAATCTCACTGGGCAAGTTGCTCGCGGTGCTGGCAATACTCGTCAACATATCGGCTAAATCGATATTGGTGCCATCAAGACCCGTGGTAGCCGAATCGTTGACGTTAAATTCACCGTCTTCTTCAAAAGCCGCAACCAAACCCTTAATAACCGCTTCAATATCGGTAAAACTACCACCCACCAAACTAAATAAAGAAGCGGAGGCCAATGACAACAAGCTACCTCTTTTGGTCTCACTGGTCGCAGTTCCAGTCGGCGCATTTAAATTGATGGGATCAATACTAAGCAGATCACTACCAAACGCATCAGCAGAGCCTTCTAGTCCCAACAAGTTGTTCAGGATGGCTGCAACATCCAATTGGGCTGATTGAACATCAGCAGCTACCAATGTGCCGCCGTCTGTTTCAAAAATTGCACGTGCAGCGGCTAGCTCTGACCAAGGCGTTACGTTTACTTGATTAAGCGTTGTGCCTGATACGGAAGGTACGATTGCCCGTAACGAAAAATCTGAACCCAGCGCCACATCTTCACCAAAAATAGCTGTTCCGCAACCGGTTGGGTAATCGCACTTCATGGTGGTGCCAGTACGCGCTAATAACTCTAAAATCACCGGGCCAGTTGGTACTGTATCGAGCTCAATGGTGTAAGCGCCATTGGCGTCTGTACAAGCCGTGGTTTTACCCACACTGGTATATAAAACCGTGGTTTGATCAGCAGCAGTAACCACACAATCAGCATTAGCAATAACCCCTTTTACAGCGGTACCCACTAAACTCGCGGCGACTGAATTATCAACAGGTGAAGCGATATTTTTCACATGCGAGTCACCACCTCCGCAACCCTGCAAACCCAGAGCTAACGACATAACAGCCAGCGAAACATAATCTTGAAAGCGTATATTCATAATTAACCATTCCTTAGTTTATTAATCTCAGCTAATCCAGTCTATTTAAAACGCAAACTCAACACCACTGCGCAACATCAGGGCACTGGTAACATTTTCATTAGAATCGTTAAAGGCAGATGCATCACCTTTAGAAAGATCCAACTGATAGGCCAGCCCGACAAATGCATTAGCACTGGGTGCCACTTTGAAATTAATATCCACTGCGATAAGCGCGGCAAACGAATCATCTATTTCTAGTTCATCCGTTTGCGTCACATTTGCGGGGTAATTGAAGGTGATATCGGTATTGGAACTGATGTTTTGATAGAGCAAACCGGTTTCAAAAGTGAGCGACATGTCGTTGGCAAGCGGTTGATCGCGCAAGATGGAAAAGCCCAACTGCGTAATCCGGCTATCACCAGACAAGGCACCAGAAATAGCATTGCCGCCTGTAATAGTTTGCGTATCTTCATTCGCATCCCATTTGCTGGTACCCAGCGAGACACCCATGCGATACGCTTCGGACAAACCGATCACCGCTGCAGGAAATAAAACTTGTCCTTGAATGCCCAAGCCGCCATCCCAGTTATCATCGGCTGTCGGGAAGCTCCAGCTTAAATGGGTACGAAGATGTGTCGGTTTTGCAGCGCAATGTTCAGCGGCAAAAGCTTGACCTGAAACAGCAAGCAAACTGCCTGCAATGCAAAAGGATCCGGCGGAAATAAATGAGGTGAATCGCGTCATAGTTGCTCCCTAACGTAATGACTTAGTTTTAGAGTTGTGGCATATAGACCAAACACAAACCACAACGTTTTTGTATCGCGAAAGATTATAGAAGTGATTTGAAACAATGTGTAGAAAAAGCCTGAAAATAGTTTGGCATTTAATACAGCGTAAAAAAGCGCTTAAAAAACGCACATCACTAAGCTGGTGCCACACAAGCAGTGCGGCAGTAAACACCACACTGCGTGCGCCAAAAAATCAAACGCGGTTATTTTAACTTCACTTCTGTCCATAACTTATTTAAAGCACGTCGCGACTTAACATCACGTGAGCCCAATGTCTGCAGCTTTGCTTGCAGGGTTTCATCCGGAAAAATTGCTTTGATCTGCAGGATTTCAGGTTTGATATTGATTACTGCAGCGGCATTGGGATTACCAGTACCCATCATATTCGTTAAATCAGCGGCATTTTTGGGATCCATCATAAAATTAATAAACTGATGCGCTAACACAGAGTTTTTTGCAGCTTTTGGTATCACCATATTATCCAGCGCCAATACAGCACCCTGCTTAGGTAAAGCAAAATTGACAATGAACTCACGCTTGGCTTCAATTGCATCGGCACGCGCTTGAAACATATCACTCGAGTATCCATGCGCTACCCAGATATTACCAATGGTCAATTCTTTAATATAACTGGAAGAATTAAACGCGGCCCAATAGGGCTTGGCTTTCGCAATCACCGCCTGTGCTTGCTTTAAATGTTCAGCATCTGCGTCATTCGGTGAAAACCCTAAATAAATAAGCGCCGCACCAAACAACTCATCACCATCATCCATGGCAGTGACTTTGCCTTTTATTTTTTCCAGCACCGCCGGATCAAACAAAATCGACCAATCATTGGGATCTATTCCGAGCTTTTTAATTTCAGTTTCGTTGTAACCAATCAATGTCGTGGTAAACGCGTATGGCACGGAATAAACATTTCCCTTGTCATAACTGCGATCCAAATAAGCCGCCGCGACATTTTTAATGTTCGGTAATTTTGATTTATCCAATGGTGCCAAAAATTTTTGCTTGATCAAAGTTTCCACGGCATTTTGGGTGGGAATCACCACATCATAACCACTGGCACCGGCTTGCAGCTTGGCCAACAT
>JANNXD010000150.1:0-10660 GCA_031409375.1 Gammaproteobacteria bacterium
TAAAAAGCAATGTACCGCAATATTGCTCAACAATATTCCAGGCAATTTCAGTAAAAGCATCAAATTATATTCATTTAAGATCAGCTAGAGCTAACTGAGAGCAATAACAGCTGGTCATTTAATGCTAGGGAGCCCTGTATACTGGAGCCATTAGAGTCGGATAAATGTTGACTGCAATCATAGGTCGTAATAGATGATGCAGTAACGTCTTTGTCGTGTCGATAGATCGACTCATTTCTGTTGGTGCTAATCGAGCTGCTTTTTTGGGGTCGTTTAGGATTGGAGTCGTTGTTGGTGATGGAACATCTTTTTTTGGTGTGGAAGAGACATTTTGGCATTCTCGCTGCTGAAAGAAGGGGATCTTTTAAGCTGGATGGTGCTGGGTTTTTTGCATCCGGATTCTGACAAATTACGTTTAAGAGTTGAAGTATTATATCGCCCTTATCTCGCGCGGAGCGTTCTGTATTTCTTCTCGGAGCTTGTTGAATGTTGCTCGTATTGTTAGAAGACCCTATTGGAGTGATTCTAGTCATAACAAAAAACCTCTTATTGATAATATCGTTAACTAACGATTTCGGGTTTACATGGTATTGTAGGTTTCAATAAAAATATATATCGGGCCTTGTCCAATATGAAATGAGTTTGAGAACCCCTTCAAAGTTATTGCAAATCCTCCCGGCCTAAGAGCTTAACCAACGTAAGTTCGGGATTGAATTTAATCAATCGGCAATCCAGAAAAGCCGATATCGATAGCAAGTTTTTTTAGGCTGTAAAGAATATCTATGCCAGCGATATGAGCGATCAAACGGCGGCAACTTCATTACAGCTGGCTAAAAATCATAATTTCTGCAAATATTTTTTAACGAGCAAACCAGGTTGTAATTATTCAGCACGCTGTGATTGGAAATAGTTTAAAAAAATCTTGACAGGTTTTTTGTAGAATTTTTTGTTTTTGAATATGCCAGGCGATATCTCAGTTAAACGTAAGCGTCGCTAAAGCCCAATCAAATTAAAACGATAAAAGTTTATCGCCGCCAATTGCCAAAAGGTGAATATACTGAGCAATATTATTAGGCTTGGCAGGTTGTTGATGTACAAATTAATCGCGTGGTCACCGAATATTGGGCGCAGATTCTAGTCAATGCCAAAGGCCAACGTTTTGTAGCGGATTTTCCAGCTGAAGTCACCAGGCCGGTACAGTATGGCGCCTCCGTAAAGTCCAATGCAGTTGGCCTGTCGATATTTCAATTAACTCACTACGAGCGCGTGCAAGCTCAGTTTGCAGAACGTTTTAATATTGCATTAAGCATCGGCAGCTTAAACAATTTCAACACTGAAGCTTATGAAAGACTCGAACTCTTTGAATCACTCGCCAAACTCCAGCTAACCGCCGCAATGGAACTGCATGTGGATGAAACCAGCGTTAATATTAATGGCAAACGATTTTGGTTGTACACCGTATCAAACGCAGTAAATCGCGAAACCTGCTTGAGCGGTTACGAAAATATGAGCAGGATGTTTTGCGCTTTATGACTGACGCTAACGTTCCCTTTACGAATAATTTGGTCGAGCGTGACCTGCGCATGACTAAAGTTCAACAGAAAATATCAGGCTGCTTCCGCTCCATCGATGGCACCAAAGTGTTTTGTCGTATTCGTTCTTATTTATCTACTTGCAGTAAGCATGGCGTCGCGGTCGGCATCGCTCTTGACTGTTTGTTTAATGAGACTTGGCCTGACTCCATCCTTGAAATTATTCAAAAAAAATCTCTGGGTGCTGAATAGTTACCTATTGCAAGACCCGCGAAATACTCAATAAGTCTGAACTAATATAAAGTCCATTTTTAACGGCGGATTCCAAGTTCACCACGATCTGCATTTGGTCGGAAGTTCGGGTGATGTTAATAACACCACCTTTATCGGCAAAGCTTTCGATTGGGCTGACGCTTAACACAAAAATATGTTTGATATCTTTGAATAGAGTGTTCATAAATTCTTGTTTGTCGTAGCCCACAAATAAAATCTGACAGCCACTTTCAATATCTTTGAGTTCATGAGTTTGCATAATGGCGAGTTCGCGGCCGCGAATTTTGGTGCCGTCAAATACGCGAACAAAGGTGTCTAAGGGGACGCCGCCAAATAAACATAGACGCACGGGTGAGCCGTCGGTCGGAAATGCACTGTCGGGCCACTCAACAAAGTTGGCGAAGTTGTACAAAAATAGCGCCTGCATTTCATAGATGCCGGTATAGTCGGTATCGCTAGCCGCACGATTAAGTGAGGGTAGGGCTAATAACATGATGAACAACAGATAATGAAATTTGATCTTCATTGCTTTCACCTTTTTCAAAACCCCGATCCCTCTACGCTCTTTTGACAAGGAAAGAGGATGGAATAAAACACCGGATGATTTATGGGGCGGTGATGACCGGCAGGGATTTGCTGATCATTAAACTGTTTAAAAAATCGCGGATAGCGTCTTTTTGTTTACAAGTATAACCACTCTGCGCGTTATCGCCTGGTTTGCAGGGCGGGAGCGCTCGCTCTAATGCCAAGCTGATATTGCGTTTTTGTAAGGGCGCGCTGCCGGGCTTGTCGGAAACAGGCGCTTCTGCTGTATCGCTATTGTTGGTGTTGCTATTGGGACTGCTGGGGTCGCTGAGTGAGGGCAGGTTGCTGTTGGTTTCACGCACTGCATTTTCAATGGTGGTTTGCACATTTTCCGCTGCCAACAGATTGCGTGAGCTTAAGGCGATGCTGCGTCCCAGTTTGGCGGTGATAGTGGCGGCAGCATTCGGCGTAACTTCATCGAGTGCAACCGTGCCGGTATTGGCATCACTGTTGCTGTTCTGCGCGGTAATGCTGACGTCACTGCCGACAGTCAGCTGGCGTAGGTCTACGTCAGTGCCGAGCGCATTCGCCCCAGCTGCCATCAAAATATCCCCACCGGTGGCGCTGATGCTGACATCGCTACCACTGTTGTTGCCCAAGCTAAGGGTGCGAACATCGGTGTTGCTGTCGGTAATGCGTAGCCGGATGCTGACTTGATCCGTCGGTGTCGAACCCAGCCCACCCTTGGCGGATTGATCATTAGTGTTGATTGAGGTGATCTGCGCAGCGCCACTATTGCCAATAGCAAAATTTCCGCCCGCAGCAGCCAGATCAATTAACCCAGTGCGGACACCGTCGGCACTACCATCGGTCGCGGTAACGCCATTGAGTACGTTTAAATTGCCCAGGCTGGTAAAGATGACATTGCCGTTGCTGGCAGATAAAGCCAGTCCGTCGTTATCCAGATCTAGCAGTTGGTTATCGATTTGATTGGATATGTTCAGTGAACCTTGCGTGGTTAAGGCATCAATACGCGAGGCACGGGTGGTTAAAGTTTGGCTGTTATCGAATTTTACAATCAGATCATTTGCGGTTAAGGCACTGCTTTGTGTTAGCGAAGCAGCGTCGATTTTTAACCCGGCGAGCGTGGGTAAGCTGGGTAAGGCAAGCGCTGAGCTTTGTTGCAGAATGAGTCGATCGCTATTGTTGAGTCCGAAGGTGGTGCCGCTGAGATTGAGGCTGTTGTTGTCGGCTTGCAACCACACCGTACTGCCGTTGCCATTTGCGGTATTGATGCTGCTGATTTGCAAACGATTACCTGCCGTGCTGCTGTCAGCAATGGCGATTTCACCGTCGGTATTCAGTGTGAGCGCCAATTGTTGCGCATGAATTTGCAATAGGCGCGAGACGGTTGCCCCTAAACTGTTGCTGCTCAAATCACCAATTTGTGAGCTGGCGGTTAAATTCACGCTGGCGGCGGTGATGTCGGTGGCACTGTCATTGTCGGTGCTGATATTGCCACCGGCAACCACGGTTAGGTTGCTGCCACTGGCTGACCAATTGGTGATGCTGAGATCATCGCTTTCATTGAGCGCGACCGTGCCGATGGTACCGTTAGCGGATAATGCATTGACTTGTGTTTCTAGGTTGCTGCTGGTGCGCACGTTGCCAAAAACTAGGCCGCCATTGTTGGCCACAACATCGACGCCGCTATCATTATTTAAATCCGTAATGTCACTGGTGCTGCTGGCGGTGAGCGCGATTGCCGTTGCGCTGCTGCTGTTGGTCTGTACTCGGCTTAAGGTGATGCCGGTAATACCGGTTAAGCTGATGCTGCCGGTGTCGCTCGCAAATAGGGTGTCGCTGCTCATGGTCAGGTTGCCGCCCGCCGCATTGACGTTGATATTACCGGCGGTGGTGGTTAAATCTCCTGCGTCGGCAAAATCAATGCCCTGGGTTTGATTCAGCAGGCTCAAGGTGCCGCTACCAGTTAGCACGATGGGTGCCTCGATATCCAGTGCATGATTGCGACTGTTATCGCTATCGCCCGCAATCAAACTGAGATCGCCACTGCCGGTGAGTTGCACGCCGCTGCCGGTCACTTGGATGCCGCCGTTATCGGTAATCACGCTGATACCATTGGTGCTGGCGCTTAAGCTGGCGCGTTGCAGAATCAGATCGTCGGATTCTGTGAGGGACAACTGAGTCGTGGCTTGGGCATCTAGGGTATGAATCTGTGTGGTTAAATCCTGGATGCCGCCGGTCGCGTTTAAAGTGGTAACCGCGCCGTTGCTGTTAGCAATAATATTGGTGCTGGCGATGTCGTTATTCAGAATATCGCCGGCCGCTGTCAAACTCACCGCACTGCTGGTGGTATTGTTGGTCTGCAAGCTCGACAGCAGAATATCACCCGTTTGTGTGGTAAAGGTAATGCTGCCGCTGCCAGTATCAATCCGTGTGCCCTGTGCCATGCTGATGTTTTGGGCGGCATTAAAGATCATCGAGGTGTTGTCAACGCTGCTGGTATCTGTGTCGAGAATATTCGCGGAGATTTGAATACTGCCGTCGGCTTGCAGCGTCAGGGTGTTGCCATTGCTGCCATTTAAATTGATCGCACTATTGACGCTGATATCACCGGCTTCACTGCCAGCGCCGGTGGTGGTGATGGTGACATTGCCGAGCGCTAAATTACTGGTCAGTGTGGCGGTGTTGATTGTCGCGCCGCTGCCGGTTGATGCATACACATTGCTACCGAAATTGATGGCGTTATCGGTATTGGTAATCTGCACATTAAATGGATCAATTAACCACTGACCGTTTTTACCATAAAAAGCCCGCGTGTCCACACGGCCAAAAATTTCTACCTGCTGTTGGCCAGAGACTTCAACAAAACCGCCATCGCCGCTGTGATCACCACCGCGTGCTTCAATCAATGCTGTAGGCCAAAATAAAGTACGATTCGGCGAAAAGGCGATGACTTGACCGCCGTCCCCATCGGTCGCCGCATTGGCCGAAATTTTTCCGCGCAAAGCCAGCGTATCGCTGGCATGCAGATGAATGCTGCCACCGTGTGTGGGCGTGTTAGTTTGGCTGTCGTTATTTGGATTCGCATTGGCATTTAATAACCCGCTGTGATCAATGCGCTGGCCAGTGATGGCAATCTTGTCAGCCCGTATTTCACCTTGTTGGGCGATATCGCCTTGGCCGCTGCTCACTAAACGAATTTCACCATTTTGATTTTCAATGCGATCGGCGGCGATTAAGCCTTGATTATTAATCGCCGTTTGCCACAACTGTTCGCTGGCTTGCACCGTCATTTCAATGAGTCCGCCCATGGCGTGAAGTTCGCCTTGATTATCAATTAGACCCTGCAGCGTGGCTTGATCGATCATCACACCGGGTAAGCCGTGATCATCAAAACGTAGTTGCACGCCATCGGCACTTAATAAGTGAATGTTGCCGAGCGTGGCAACGATTTGTCCGCTGTTGTGAATTTCACGACTGATTAACAGCGCATAACCGCCATCGCGAATATGCACATTGCCCTGCTGTAAAATCGTGCCGCTATCAACAGGGGTATTGCCTAAATGAAATTCGCGCTTATCAAGATCTTGGCTATCGATGTTCAAAGTGGTTGCCAACAGGCCGCCGACATCGACTTGGGCATTCGGTCCAAAAATAATCCCAGCGGAGTTGAGTAAAAAAATCTGCCCGTTGGCTTTTAACTGGCCAAAAAGTTGACTGGGCTCACCGCCTGTAACGCGATTAATCGCTAGGCTTTGCGCATTGGGTTGAATAAATTCGACTTGCTGATTGGTGTCGATATTAAATTGATTGAAGTTTAATTCAGTGACACTGCTATTTTGATGAATCGTCATTTGCGTAGGCGTTTGCTCGACGCTGGCGCTGCCGGAAACAATCGTTGGCACATCTGGAAGCGCCCATAATAGCTGGACCCATAACAGTTGGGATAATAAGAAAAGCATGACGCTATTTAAAAAATGATGCCGCGTGTTCATCGGTTTTTTCCAAAAAAAAATTACTTCCAAAAATAAGTGAAAGTGCCATATAGTTGTTGATCTTTGTCCAACAAGTCAGTGGTCACGCCGTTGCTTTTGCTGTCATAACGCAAGCCATAACCCCACGACAAATTAAAAGAAAAGGCTGGATTAAATTGCGTTTGCAAACCAAAGCCTGTGCTGATCAACTGCAGTTGCGTATCAAAATTGGTAGCCTCATTACTGGCGGATTCATCCAGCGCAAAACGTTTACCGCCACTGATATCAACAAATAGAAATGGTTGTAGCTGTGGAGATGAAAATACTAAGGGTGAATACAGTTGTGTTTGCCAAGAATAGCCCAGATCAGCAGCTGCAATTCCCGGTAAAAATCCTCGATTAACCGTCGGTCCAGCTAACACCAATTGAGCATGATTCGGTAGCGCACTATCACTCAACAACAACCGCAACGTGCAATCCAAACCCCAGCTGCCCTGTTTGCCGGGCTTGCTTAATATCCATTGGCCAAAATTTTTGAGATCAATAGCTGCATAATCGGCGTCCATGCCATCGACTTGCCCGCTTTGGTGGCCGCCAATGAAAATGGCGTTTACTGAATATTGTTGGTGTTCGCCTTGCCAGTTTTTGCGAGCGCCCAATTGCAGATCTATCACATGATTGTCGCGATTAACCGCAGCGCCGACCACCTCACTTTCTACCTTATTGACGTAATCGCCTAAAGTGATGTCAAACTTGGGTTGTTGGCTGAGAAAATTGTCATATTGCCATCCCAAATGCGCCTCATGGCCTCGTCCACTGATCTCAAGGATTTTAAAATTATCACCCAGTTGAAATTGCGAATTGCTCAGATAAATTGATTGCCGCCAGAAAGCATGAAAAAACGGAAAACTGCCATATAAATAACCCAGCGTACTGCTGTCTGTCGCCATGGTTTGTAAAGCGCCGAGTTGATAGCGTTCACCATAACCAAAAATATTCGCCACCTGCACATCCCCGAGTAAGCGATATTCCCCGGTACTTTTATTGCCAAAATTGTCGAAGCGCAAATTGGATTGTGTCGGAATTTTTTCTTCTTTTAATACCTTGATGTTAATGCGCGTTTCACCCGCCAGATCACCCGCCGAAAAATAACTAAACGCATCTAAGCCCGGTAAAGCATCCACCTGCGCTAATGCCGCTTCTATATCAGATTTTTTCACCACATTTTTAAGCAGAGGTTGGAAGGGCCGAGCGATGATGTCACCATGCGTTTGTTTCTGCCCAGCGACCACAATTTCACTTAATGTGCCCGGTTCAATTCGCAGATGCACAATGCCATCCGTAATTTTTTGCGGTAGAACCAGAGCCCTTGCCAACATAAAACCATTCGCTCGATACAGCCGTGTGATTTCATCACTCACGCCATTAATTTGCTGCATGGTGAGTTGCGTGCCGAGTTTTTTTTGCCAAGTGGCGAAAATCGCATTGATTGAATCTAGCGTGATTTTCTGTTTTGGATACGCCACAAAATGATCAATGACAAATTGAGTGACGTTGATGGTGGGCGTGGCAGGAGAAGATTTAGGCTCACCGGCCTGCACATTGGCAACCAGCAAAGTCTGAATCGCAACGACTAAAAAAAATGCGCGGAAGAAAAATGCCATCATGGCCAGTGCTACGTCCTGTAATTGTTTCAATTAACCAGTAACAGCGTAGCACACGGGATAACATCAGCTAGACAGTAGGCGTTATCAAGGCAGATTCAATTGCGAAGTGCATAACAAGTTAAGAGGGGATAGCCGCCAGTTGATCCTGCATTAAAATAAAGCAGGAGTAAAAATAGAATTCACCGCGCATGAATATAAAAATCTTCGACCCACACGACTTCACAAGCATGATCGCCGGTGTCTTCCCGAGTTAAAGAACTTTGCCAGCGCCAACCGTCATTGCCAAGAATACTGACCAGCTTACCTTTCAGTTCGATTAAGTCGCCATTTTTAACCCGTTTAAGTGAGGATTTGATGAGGTCGTTGGCGGGAATCATATGCATGTTGGCGCTATGCGTTTCTATTTCTCGTTGTGGAATGGGGAATTGTTCGACATGCCATCGGTACCAACGATTTGATTGACTAATGTCGATATCTTTAAGCACCCCAGTATCAGACATTCGACCCCATCCCAGCGCCAAGTCGATTGGGCTGAGATCAGTTTCGCGGCCAAATTGGTAATCTTGGCGGGAGAGTACTTTGGCTTGAATGGCGAAGTTTTCCAATGGCGTGATGGTATAGCCAGCATGCAGAAAAGTTTGAGGCGATGAAATATGGGTTTGAGTCGGTTCATCAGCAGCAATGACGCCTGCTGGATATTGGACGTGTCCGACAGGGTAAAAGAAGTGCCAAAGTAAAAGACCTAAAATGGCACAGATGATGAGATTTTTCATTTATTGATTGACTTTTCGGGCTTTAAAAAGAGTGACTCAAGAAGTCTAGTAGGAAATTGCACTACTACTTTATTTTATGTAAAAGGTCGGCGTAGAGACAAGGCATGCCTTGTCTCTACAGTTGTGGATCGCGAGCGCTGAAATTTTGTAGTCTTCAATTAGGTGACAAGATGCCATCTAACGACGCAAGCGTTGTGATTAGCGGTGATGGGATCTTCGCCATTGCCAAGGGGCTATCGGCTTCTGTTTTGACCATAAACCCAAACGGTTGCGGCGTGCATGATTTTCGGCTTGCTCATAGCGAGCGGCATCTGCTGCGGTTTGACCGCCGGCAAAGTGTCGATACCACCAAGCGCCGCCGCTGAGAACTTGCTGAAGATTAACGTCTATGGTTTTTTCGCAGTCAATGGTTTTGCAGTCTGGATTATTCACCCATACTTGGCCGATGATGCGCTGATACTGATCGCGTTGTTGCCAATGTATTGTGACTGATTGACCGCTGACTAAAGCGCTGAGATTTTTTTTCGCGTGGTTACCAAAAGCTTGGTCATGTTCCGGGGCGTCAATGGCCAATAAGCGAATTTTATATTGTTGCTTTCCGGATAATAATGTCAGCGTATCACCATCGCTAATGTGAATGACTTGGCCTGATAAAACGGCGGCCTGTAACGGAATGGTAGGTAAGCAGAAAGTGAATAGTAAAACTAAAAGCGTAAACGTGGGCAGTCGTGAATGGTGAAATAGGGGCTTCATGATGAAATTCGTTTTTACTGCGCGTCAGGTTTAAGTTGATATTTTTGGCAGCCAAGTTAACAGTTTTGCTTGGAACTCGCTAGGGTCAATTGGCTTGCTCAAGAAGTCACTCATGCCCGCCGCCAGACATTTTTCGCGATCCCCCTGCATGTTATTGGCGGTCAGCGCTAGAATGGGAATATTTTGATAAGCATGGAAAATCCCGGAGCGGATTTGTCGCGTCGCTTCGTAACCATCCATTTCTGGCATTTGGCAGTCCATGATAATCAGATCGTAGCGGTGCGTACTGGGTGTGTCGATGATTAATTTGATTGCCTCTAAGCCATTGTTGGCAATATCCGCAGATAGCCCGATATTGTCCAGTAGACCCAGAACCAGTTGTTGATTGATGCCATTGTCTTCTGCCAGCAGGAGTTTGTGAGCCTTGGGCGCAATTGATTGGTGAGCAAGCGCCGAGTTGGTAGGGGCTGCAGAATAGTCCGCTCGTGTGGATGGTGTCTGGATTATTGATTGGCAAGCTTGAAGTTTAACGGTAAATTCAAAGCAGCTGCCTCGACCAAGCTGGCTAGTCACCGAAACTGTGCCGCTCATTAATTCACACAATTGCTTGCTAATGGAAAGCCCTAGACCGGTGCCGCCGTATTGACGAGTGGTTGATGCATCTGCTTGTGTGAAAGCTTCAAACAAGTCAGTTATTTTGTCTGCAGCAATGCCGATACCTGAATCGGTCACTGAACAGCAGAGTGTTAAATCGCTGCCTTGACCGGGCTTAAGCCAAGCTTTAATTCTGATCTCACCGGTTGCTGTGAATTTAAGTGCATTGCCAACCAGGTTGGATAAAACTTGCTGAATTCTACCGGGGTCGCCTTGAACGGCAAACTGATGGATGCCACTGGTATCGAGGATTAATTTTAAGCCTTTACTTGCAGCTTGCGGTGAGCGGGTGGCAGCAAATTCAGTGAGTAAGTTGAATAAATTAAATTCGATGTGATCAATGGTAAGGCAGATTCAACCGCGAAGTGCATAACAGTTTAAGCGGCGAAAGCCGCCAGTTGATCCTGCATTAAAACAGCAGGAGATTTAAAAGCAAGCGATTTTCTAGGACGAAGGTTTAACTGATTAACAGCGAATGAAACCTG
>JANNXD010000151.1:0-22655 GCA_031409375.1 Gammaproteobacteria bacterium
AGCACAGCAGGCAAGATTTTTATGGGTTTTAAAACACTAAAACCCTGGTACTAACGAGGCAGCGTCGGTCAGCTGCATAGTCGGTGAGGTTCTATCTTAAATTATTAGATTTTTTGTCTGGACTTGGGGGTCCACTTTATAGCCATTGGGTTGGTTGGGTTGTTAGTTGATGTTGCGTTTTTGTTGGTTGATATTGCGTCGTTATTAGTTGAGGTTAGGCTGTTATTAGTTGATGCTTCAGTGCTGCCTCCGCCACATGCGGCCAGCTGTAATGTTAAGAGCAGGACAAGGCTGTAAAATTTGGGCGCTTCGTTACTGCCAGTAAAAAGATACTGAATTAAAAAATTCAAAATGTTGATTTCCTTAAAAATAGAGTGTGCATTAAATGTATGCGACTAAGTGTGGATTGCCAGTTGCAAAATGTGATGCGTTGCATGATTTATAGGATAGAAATGCTTTTTTTGCCGTTTTTAGGTGCGCAGATAAAATTTCGGACATTTCTATGTTGTTAAATACGCATACCCAATTGCTTAAATCGGGTGATGGATTTGTCTGTTGTACGTCGCATCCGCGACAAGATGCCAATGCCGTGGTGTTGTTAGTGCCACCGCTTGGCCAACTGTATTACCGTTGTCATTTGTTATATCGCCAAATTACGCAACGGTTGGTTAATCAAGGACAAGCAGTTTTTCGTATGGATTTTCGCGGACAGGGTGATGCATCCGGTGATTTTCAACAGATTGATCAACAGTCGCTCATAGAAGATTTGCATTCGGTTTATGCCGCCATTCAGGTGGAATTTCCGAAATTACCTTTATGGATCGTGGCCACTGACTGGAGTGTGGTTCCGGTCTTGCAATTTTGTGCGCAACATTCATCAGCGATGAAATTGTGGGGATTAATATTGGCAGAACCGCAATTGCAAGGTGCTGACTATTGGCAGCAGCAATTGGGTTGGCAACAAGCGATATTAAATGAGTCCTTACGATTTCGTTTTCCTCGGCAAATCGCGCCTAACGAAAATTATGTTGAGATTGCTGGTCATGCTTATGGTCAGACTTGGGTTAAACAAATTCAAGCCACCGATGTTTATGCTTGTTTGGATAGTATTATCACCAAACATCGTGCGTGTATTGCTGGCGAGCAGCGTTTGATGCCGCTTAAAAATTATCTGTGTGCACAGCAGCAGCCGCGTATTCAAGATCATTTTACGCAACTGCAATTGCCGCCTCAGTGGTTGGATGCGGCTAAAGTGGATGCAAGCGTGCAACATGCGCAATGGTTGCAAGCCATACCAGATTATATTCGGCATCTGAGGTGATGGTGACTACTTACACCGAAACAGTCTTAACCTTGGGGCGTTTGCAAGCGGTGCTGACGCAACCCGCTGTTGCGTCTTCGTTTGCTGTTATTTTGTTAAATGCGGGATTAATCCCCCGTTCGGGCCCCTTCCGGTTGCATACCTTGTTAAGTCGTGCTTTGGCTGATATCGGCATATTGAGTGTGCGACTTGATTTGGCGGGTATTGGTGATAGTGATCAACAGCCAATTGCTCAGAGTTTGCAGCAAACTGTATTGGAGGATGTACAGCAGGTAATTGCGCAGCTGCAAGCGCAATACTTGGTGCGGCAGATTATTTTGTTTGGCATATGTACTGGTGCTGATTTTGCGCATCGCATCGCTTTACACGAAAAAAGTGTGGTTGGTTTTTGTGCGGTGGATGGTTATTTGTATGCCACCTGGCGTTCGCGTTGGCATCAATTGGCACCGGTATTAAAAAGTCCTTCGCGTGTGCTTGCTGCTGTGATGCGTCGTTTTTGTGGGCAAACGGCGGCAGTAATAGATTGCGACAGTGATTTTTCTTGGCAATTGCCACCGCAAGTACAAGCACGTCAAGAATATGCTCAGCTTTGTCATCGTCAAATGCATATGCTGATGATTTTTACGGGCAGTTATTTTGAATATCAGTATGCCGGACAATTTTGCGATGGCATTCCCGAGCTGCGAGATGACAAAAATATGATCGAGCACTATTTCCCAGAATGTGATCACTTGTTTTCGATCAAAGCGGATCAACAAAAATTGATTGATGGGGTATTACAGTGGGTCAGTACAATCATTGCGGTGCAGCACCCACCGGCTATTCCGGTTCATCACACACCAACTATTTCGGTGAATCACACACCAACAACTTAGCATCGAATATCGCGCTGGCAATTAAAACATCACCAATGATTTGGGCGCCCGATAAGGCGCTAATATCGGTGCCGTCACTAGCAAATAGGACTTGTGTTTCGCCAGTATGAATATGGGTGCGATATAAAGCAGAGGGCGAATGATACCGGCCGCGCTTATCTAAAAAATGGCGTACCAAAGCAGTCGCTTTGAGATGGCCTGCGGTATAAAGCCAATCCCCGGATAAACTTAAATTATCCGGATTGGGTATGGTTGCCAGTACGCGTGGATTTTGCCAAGTGCCATCGGCCGCTATGTCATATTGTGCAATCTGGTTTTGCCGCGAATCCGCCAAGTAAGCGATCTTGTCATGCATTAAGACGCCATTGGCATAAATGAGATGCTTGACGAGAGTTTGCCATTCTTGATCGGGGTTTTGATCATTGTGCCGCACGACATTGCCGCGTTTGATATAAAACAAGGTTGACAAAAAATGCTGGGTGCCATCATTGCTAACCACGATGGTACCTTCCTGATCAACCGCGACATCATTCGGAGAAATTAAATATGCCCCGCTTAAGCTGCGCACATACCGTAATTGATTGCCAACAATTTCATATTGAACAATATTGTGCCACTTGATATTAGTTGTACCCGGACCATGCGCCACGACATACAAGTATTCTTTGCCGTCTTTTAATCTTATGGTATCGAGCCCATGTGGACGAAATACAAAATCTTCTGGTTCATTCACACGCTGCATTTTCATCAAGCGATGATTGATGATATCCAGCGCATAAATATCTCCCACTGACTTTGCTTGACGACGATCAAGGGAGGAGATGAATAAGCGTGACGGTTTGGATGGATCTAAAGCAATATCTTCTGGCCCTGGTGCACCAATATTCATAACGGAACATTTGAGCGGATGGGTAACAGTCGGCAGATGAGTAGCGCAAGCTGTAACAGTGAGACTGAGCAAGCTCATTTTAAAAAACAACATCAGAGATCGGAGCATGATGGCACTATCCTTGTGTTGATCATTTATTTTTAATAGGCGGGTCAGTACGCATGCGAATACTAATTCACTGGTCATTACTTGTCTAGCAAGGTACTATTTTCGCTTTATTAAATGAATATAGTGTGAGAAACGTTATGGCTTTTTCCCCAGATGAATTAGAGAATCTTCAATTGCAAACCTTGGCATTACGTACCGGTGAGTTGCCGACTGAATTTGGTGCGCACAGTGCACCGATTTTTATGACGTCGAGTTTTATTTTCAAAAATGCAGAACAAGCGGCCAATCGTTTTTCGGGTACAGAACCCGGCTGTATTTATTCGCGTTTTACTAATCCCACGGTGCAAGCATTTGAAGCCAGATTGGCCGTGTTAGAAGGTGCTGAGCGGGCAGTGGCGACGGCATCAGGAATGAGCGCGATTTTGGCGCTGTGTTTGGCGCACTTACAATCGGGCGATACGCTATTGAGTTCGCGCAGTGTCTTTGGTACCACCTATGGCATGTTTGCTAATCAGCTACCCAAGTTGGGTATTCGCACGCAGTTTGTCACCTTGTCGGATCTTACGGAATGGCAACACCTGATCACCACTTTAAAACCCAAATTGGTTTTTGTGGAAACGCCCTCTAATCCTTTATCGGAATTGGTGGATATTCGCAAGCTGGCTGATTTATGCCATGCGCATGGCGCTAAGTTGGTAGTCGATAATTGTTTATGTACACCGGTCCAGCAACGACCTATGTTGTTAGGGGCCGATATAGTGATTCATTCGGCGACCAAGTTTTTAGAAGGTCAGGGCCGTTGTATTGGTGGTGCTGTTTTGGGTTCGCAGCAAGACATGGAGCCTGTGTATGCCTTTGTGCGCACTTGTGGACCGAGCATCAGTCCATTTAATGCCTGGGTGATTCTCAAAGGTTTAGAAACGCTGAATATTCGTATGCAGGCACAAAGCCAGAACGCATTACGGTTAGCACAATGGTTAGCTAACCAGTCACAAGTGCAGCGCGTTTTTTATTCAGGGCTCGAAACTCATCCGCAGTTTGTGTTGGCGCAACAACAGCAGCAAGGTTCAGGTGCGGTCGTGGCGTTTGAGGTCAAAGGTGGCCGTTCTGCAGCTTGGAAATTAATTGATGCAGTCAAATGCTTTTCGATTACTGCCAATCTTGGCGATGTACGCAGTACCATTACCCATCCAGCCTCGACGACGCATCATCGTTTAACGCCCGAAGATAAATTAAAAGCAGGGATTAGCGAAGGTTTAATTCGGTTATCGGTCGGCCTAGAAGCCTTTGAAGATTTATCTAAAGATCTAACACAAGCGATGCGTTGGTGAGGCAATTTGGTATTTTTTATTTAATGAATTGGCTCCGTTCAAAGAACTTGGCCTATCACTGTGTTGTATGGATTGCTGCAATCAATTTTGTGATTGTTTATAACTACTGTGCACGTGATTTTTTGAATTTACACCAGTATTTACTCGGATATGAACGTTTACCTTACCAGTCACGGGTATTAATGGCCTGGTTAGCTCAGCCATTGGTGGTGGTATTGCACAATTTAGGGGTGGATGGCTTGTTGGCTACGCATCTACCCCCGTTCAACCAAGTAGATAGAGTCGTGCTGATACTATTGAACTTACTGAGTCTTGTGACGCTGGTTTATTTGCTGCGGCACTATTTGAAATGGGCACTCAAAGATAGCCGCTTTGCTAATCTGGGTGCCTTGTTAGTTTTTGTGATATTGCCATTTAATTTAATAACGTATCCTAGCGCTAATTATTGGTTTCCCTATGATTTGAGCAGCGTGACTTTCTTTTTTGGTTTGTTTTTGCTGGGTTTATATCAACGATGGATCATGTTTTTTTGCGTATTTGTCTTAGCGAGTTTAAACCGAGAAACGGCGATATTTGTTTGTGGTATTTTATTGCTGATGAATATCAATCGTATGCCATGGTGGCAGGCTTGCCTGTTGTTTTTGTTCCAGTTATTAGTTTTTTTGGGTATTAAATTTTGGATTATTGATCTGTTTAAAAATAATCCACTGGATACTGATGTCCACTCTGGTTTGTATATGAATCAACTGCAGACTAATTTTCAGTATTTAAAAAATGTCATGTGGTGGCCAAGTTTAGCGGCTAGCTTTGGTTTTCTTTGGCTGCCTGTGATGCGTTATTTTAACTTTATTCGGTCTTCTGAACTGGCAATCCCTATACTGTGTTTTCCATTATACGCTTTGATTATGTTGTGGGTTGGCCAAATTGTGGAGTTGCGTATCTTTGTTGAGTACACGCCCTTTTTTTTGCTAGCAGCCTTGATGATCTTTCATCGATTATTTTTAAATAATCACGCAATTGAATCGTGATTAACTCGATCCAAACCGATGTATGCCATGGTGTAGCCATTATCGGCATATCATCATATTCCTCGAATAACACCATTGAATAATCTATTTTTCCGAAAGTTGACTAGTCTTAAACGAACTATTTTTAACGTTTAGGACGACAACCTCGCGCATGCAAGCTGTTCTGGAAAAAGCCCTTTCCGCTCTCAATATGGTGATATTGGGCAAAGAGCCACAATTAAAATTGATCATGGCAGGTCTACTGGCTAAGGGCCATTTGCTGATTGAAGATTTTCCCGGTATGGGTAAGACCACGTTAGCACAAGCCGTGGCTAAAGTTTTGGGTTTGAATTTTCAACGTATTCAATTCACCAGTGATTTATTACCCGCAGATATTATTGGCGTATCCATATTTGAAAAAAATTCTGGCCAGTTTCAATTTCGCCCCGGCCCCATTTTTGCTCAGGTGGTACTGGCGGATGAAATTAACCGCGCAACTCCTAAGGCACAAGGTGCATTGTTAGAGGCGATGGAGGAGCATCAAGTAACGGTGGATGGTGAAACCCATCTGTTACCAAAACCTTTTTTTGTAATAGCCACGCAAAATCCGCATTCGCAAATGGGTACTTTTGCTTTGCCTGAAGCGCAGCTTGATCGTTTCTTAATGCGATTATCCTTGGGTTATCCAGATCCGGTTGCTGAACGCAAAATTATTATGGGTCACGATAGACGTGCCTTAATTGACGAATTGCAGCCGGTACTCAGCTTGGAAATCATTTTTAAATTACAGCTGATGGTGCGCCAAGTTAGTATTTCCGAGGCACTGTTGGATTATGTGCAACGTTTGGTCAAGATGACGCGTTTTGATCCTCTATTTAGTCATGGTTTGTCACCTCGAGGGGCTTTAGGGTTGGTGCGGGCGTCACAGGCTTGGGCTTACGTGAATCATCGCCAACATGTTCTGCCGGAAGATGTACAAGCCGTGTTGTCGGCGGTAGTCGATCATCGTGTTCGTGGTCAACTCGATCAACACGGCATACTGCAGGCGAAAATGAGCGAGCGCTTACTGGCGACGGTGGATGTGGTCGGTTAAGGCATAACGATAAAGATGGTCATTTATGCTTATCAAAAATAATTGGTTTAAATCAAGATGGCTAAGTTGGCTGAATAAACGCATACCCCCTAGCCAATCCGTGCAGCTTTCACAACGACAAATTTTTATTTTTCTGACGCGCAATGGTTGGATGGCATCAGGTGTGTTGTTGGTGTTATTTCTCGGCGCAGTTAATTATGGCAATAGTTTGATTTTGGGTATGGCATTTTGGTTAACGGCAATTTTTTTGGTTTCTATTTTTCATACCTATCGCAACTTGGCGGGTTTAACGATTGACGCATTGCGGGTACAGAGTTGCTGTGCTGGTGAGCGAGCAAGATTTTATATCAATTTATCGAGGCCTGAGAATGGTCAGCAGCATTTGGCTTTACTGCTGACGTGGGGTGGAGTACAACAATTTTCAGAACTCACGAACCAGTTATCCACAACGGTCTGTATGGCGTTGCCGACTCGGCAGCGAGGTTGCTTTCAGCCCGGAAGATTAAATATTGCTAGCAGTTTTCCGTTGGGATTATTTCGTGCTTGGACCTGGATAGATTTGGATATGGCATGCTGGGTGTATCCAAAACCTTTGCCGTCGCCTTTGCCGAGATTACAAGGCGCAGGAGAAATGACGGAAGCACAATTGCTCAATCGTGTGTTAGGCGTCGATGATTTTGAAGGGCTACAAACCTATGCGCCGGGCGATCCACTCAAACATGTGCACTGGAAAGTGTTTGCACGCACGGATGAGATGTTCACTAAGACTTTTGTGGCAGCGCACCAACCACAACGATTGTTAGATTGGTCGAAAATGCCCAGTGATCACTTAGAAGTTAAGTTGTCACAATTGTGTTATTGGATATTACAGTTTGCTGAGCAGCATGTCAGTTTTGCTTTGCATCTTCCGGGTGAAAAAGTGGCGCTGGGCAGTGGTGATTTGCACTGTCAGCGATGTTTGATCGCCCTGGCACAATTATGAATAACTCACAATTCATGAGCAGGATTCAATCATGAGCGTGACCGTGCACCGGGAAATTTCTCGTAATAGTTTGACGTGGATATTGGTCACGAATGTGGCCGCCATTGCGCCACATGTCATTCGCTTACCTTATTGGTTGATTGCCATTTGTGTTGGCTGTCTGCTTTACCGCGTGATGGTATTTCGCGGTATCGGTTCTTTTCCAAATAAATGGTGGTGTGCATTTTTGGTGTTATCGGGCGGCGTTGGTATTTTTTTGCATTATGGCATTAATTTAGGGCCTGAAGCCGGTGTAGCACTATTAATTATGAGCTTTGCGATGAAAATGTTAGAAATGAATCGTTTTCGTAATGCCTATATACAACTGATTTTGACGTATTTTGTGGTGGCCACGGAGTTTTTGTTTAACAGTAGTTTTTATATGACGCTGTATTTATATGGCGTTATGTTAATGATAACCGCCGCATTGATTGGTTTAAGTGAAGCTTCGTTATCATCTTGGAAAATGTTGCGTTTGTCGTTTTTTTTATCCATGCAAGCTTTGCCAGTTATGCTAATACTGTTTATTTTTTTTCCACGCATATCGCCTTTGTGGGCGTTAAATATGACAGGTCCAACCGAGACAGTTGGATTGCGGGAATCGATGACGCCAGCTGATATTGCGAAGCTCGGGCGCATGGATCGACGTGCATTTCGAGCCGAATTTTTTGGCAATATTCCCGATCAAGAGCAACTATATTGGCGAGGATTAGTTTTTTCAGAGTTTGATGGTCGTACTTGGTCGGTCAGTGAAAATTACTCATCACTGCAGCGAAGTAATACCTTTTATCAATTGAATATTAGCGTTGAGCAGCCGGGCGTTGAATATTCAGTAATGTTAGAACCCACTGACCAAACGCACTTATTTGCGTTGGATATGCCGCAGGTGTATCAGTCAGGTATTAATTTCAATCGTGATTTCACTTTGACAACTGGACAACCCATTGCACAGCTGTTTATCTATTCGGTGCGTTCTTTTTTACATTATCAAGCCCAGCCAACCTTAACGGATCGTCAACGTGTGCGTGAATTGCAATTTCCATCGGATACCAATCCACGCAGCCAAGCGTTGGCCAAAAAATGGATGCAAGAAGTGGGTGGTGATCCTGAGCAATTGACACAGAAAATTTTACAGTGGTTTGGTGAGGACCAATTTATTTATACCTTGTCGCCACCAGCATTAAAAAACGATATTGTGGATCGATTTTTGTTCGATACCAAACAAGGTTATTGCTCGTTTTATGCTGGCGCTTTAGTGTTTTTATTGCGTTCGGCAGGGGTGCCTTCACGGGTGGTGGTCGGTTATATGGGCGGTGAAATTAATCCGTTAGGACATTATGTTGTCGTCAATCAGTATGATGCACATGCGTGGGCAGAAGTTTGGTTGGAAGCTAAAGGGTGGGTGCGCGTAGATCCTACCGCAGCGGTAGCACCCGAGCGTATTCGTGACAGCGTGCAGCGGGGTTTAAGTGAGAAGGCGGATTTTTTAAAAGATTATCCGCTCTCCCTGGCACGTTATCGTCATTCGGCATTACTGCGCCAAATGTGGCGATCAATCGATTACGCCAGCTTTAGTTGGCAACGTGCTGTGGTTGGTTACGATGAAGATCGACAACAAGCCTTGCTTAAACATTATTTTAAAAACGTGAGCGCATTGAGTATTGCTTTAGGATTGTTTGCTGTGGTGATGTGTTTATTAGGTGTACTCGCTTGGTGGTTGCTGCACACTCGCAAGTCCAGCCATCACGATGTTTTAGACCGCGCCTATGTTGATTTTTGCGGGGTTTGTGCCCAAAAAGGTTTAACGCGTAAGCCGGGTGAAACGCCTTATCAATTTGCAAGGCGTCTACGGCCAGCAATGCCAACCAAAGGTGTGCAAATTGATGAAATTACCCAGCTCTATATGCAACAGCAATATCAAGCCTCCGCATCGCCTGCTGATCGGCAGTCAGCGGTAAAAAGATTGCGGCAGTTGGCTAAGATGATAGGGCGTCCTTAATTAAACAGGTACTGTTGACCGCAGCTTTGTTGAACTAGCTTGATGTGGTTGAACAAGCTAGTTGTGGTTGATCAATCTTCATGCAGTCCGTGTTTCTCCGCATAACGCTGGCAATCGCTAACCAGCTTCTCTAGAATCGACTTTTGTCTTTAATGGCAGTCGATTTGATAGGGTCGCGTTATGAGCACAGAGCATCAGCAAGCCGTGAGTGATGAAAGAGTTTTCACCGGCAAATCATATTTGGGAAGTCGAAAAGTTTATCAGCAGGGTACTTGTCCCGATATTCAAGTGCCGATGCGGGAAGTGCAGTTAACGCCTACCCAAACGTCACAAGGCTTGGAAAGCCCTGAGCCTGTTTATCTGTACGATACCTCTGGGCCATATTCTGATCCGTCCGTGACCTTGGATTTAAATCGAGGCTTGCCGCGTTTGCGCACGGCTTGGTTGGAGCAACGTGCCGACAGTGAACCCTTAAGTAAATTTTCGGCGCAGGCTACGCGCAACGCTTTGGCTGATCCGCGTAATGCAACTTGGCAATGGCCAGGTAAGGTGGGGGCGCGTAAAGTCAGGTCGGGCCATCAACTCACGCAATTAGAATATGCTCGTCGCGGCATCATCACCGCTGAAATGGAATACATTGCCATTCGGGAAAATTTGCGTCAGCACAATCGTGCGCATTGGGGGCATCGTCATGCTGGTCAGTCTTTTGGTGCGCAGTTACCGGAAGAAGTCACGCCTGAGTTTGTGCGGCAAGAAGTGGCTATGGGGCGAGCGGTGATTCCGGCGAACATTAATCATCCTGAACTAGAGCCGCAAATCATTGGCCGCAATTTTTTAGTTAAGGTCAATGCCAATATTGGCAACTCAGCGGTTACCTCCTCGATTGCCGAGGAAGTCGATAAAATGATTTGGGCAACGCGCTGGGGTGCGGACAATATTATGGACTTGTCCACTGGTGCACATATTCATCAAACTCGCGAATGGATTTTGCGCAACAGTCCGGTGCCAGTGGGTACCGTGCCGATTTATCAAGCCTTAGAAAAAGTGGGCGGCGTTGCCGAGAATCTCACTTGGGAAATTTTTCGCGATACCTTAATTGAACAAGCCGAGCAGGGCGTGGATTATTTCACCATTCATGCTGGCGTGCGTTTGGCGTTTATCCATCTGACCGCCGATCGTGTCACCGGTATTGTGTCGCGTGGCGGTTCCATTATGGCGAAGTGGTGCATGGTGCATCACCAGGAAAACTTCTTGTACACGCATTTTTCCGACATCTGCGACATTATGGCCGCTTACGACGTCACCTTTTCTTTAGGCGATGGTTTGCGTCCTGGCTGCGTGGCCGATGCTAATGATGCTGCGCAATTTGCTGAGTTACGCACTTTAGGGGAGCTTACTAAAATCGCTTGGCAAAAAGGCGTGCAGGTGATGATCGAGGGTCCCGGCCATGTGCCTATGCATTTGATCAAAGAAAATATGGATGAACAGTTGAAGCATTGTCACGAAGCGCCGTTTTATACCTTGGGGCCGCTGACCACGGATATTGCGCCGGGTTACGATCACATTACCTCGGCGATTGGTGCGGCAATGATTGGTTGGTTTGGCACGGCGATGTTGTGTTATGTCACCCCCAAAGAACATTTGGGCCTGCCCAATCGAGACGATGTGCGCCAAGGTTTGATGGCGTATCGCATTGCTGCTCACGCTGCCGATTTAGCAAAAGGTCATCCGTTTGCACAGATACGCGACAATGTGTTGTCAAAAGCGCGTTTTGAATTTCGCTGGCAGGATCAGTTTGCCTTGGGTCTTGATCCCGAAACGGCGCAGTCTTATCACGATGAAACTTTGCCGAAGGATGCGCACAAGACCGCGCATTTCTGTTCCATGTGCGGCCCCAAATTTTGCTCAATGAAAATCAGCCAAGACGTTCGTGATTATGCAGCAGATAAAGGCTTGGCAGTTGATGACGCCATTACTGCCGGTATGGCCGAACAAGCCAAAGCGTTTCGTGATACGGGCGCGAGGCTTTATACTGAAGTGTGAGGTTTTGTTTTTTTACCGTACCTTTCCAATCTGCAGAGGCTACTTTATACTCAGGTCAATTGCATTGAATGAACTCGCTGTTTTAGCCCCTAGGAAGGCACATGCCGAACTGGAATAGCTTGCAAACCATGTCAGCGTTAACGCCTGCGGTGAAGCGGCAGAAGTATGTGCCTGACCTGCCCGGTTTTATGCGGTTGTGTGAAGATAATTATCGTTTGATCTTAAATTTATTTCCTCAATGGCAGAGCGCTGTTACCGCCAGCTCTAGCTGGTCGGATGCTGATGCGGTACAAATTCGCTTATGTTGTCAGGTCATCGAGCGTACGCCTTATACCTTGTTATTACAGTTTGAACAACAACCCGTCATTGAACCCTGGGTAAAAGCGTTATCCATGAAGGTGCGCTTGTACCATGATGCCCGAATGGCAGAAGTGGTGTTGTTTCAGCACCAACGTTTGCGCATTCCACAACAGCGTGGTGTTGATCCGGTGCTGCATTCCGCAGATGAAAAAAATCAAACCAATCATTTTCTACATGAATGGCTGCTCTATTGTTTGCTGCATGAAAATGTCGGCATATTGCGTTGATCGCGCCACTTCATCTGCTGTACTTGCATGGTCTGCAGGGTTCACCGCAATCTGAAAAAGCGGTATTCATGCAGCGTTACATCCAACACCATCATGTGGATTGCCGCTGGCACTGTCCCCAGCTTTCTCTCTCACCGACAGCCAATGCGAATTATTTAGAAACTTGGGCGCAGCAGCATCGTGATCAATGGGTTGGTGTAATCGGGAGCTCAATGGGTGGGTTTTATGCGACCTGGTTAACTGAGCAGTATGGTTTTCGGTCCGTGTTAATCAATCCGGTGGTAGCGCCTTTGGCAAAATTGTCGCTGGTTGATCTTGCGTTAACGCCGGTTGATCAATGTTGGTTAGCGCTGAAAACGCCGACAAAACTTCACTACTGCGATCATTATTGGGTGTTGTTGCAAGCGGCTGATGAAGTATTGGATTACCACGAAGCGGCTAATTTTTATCAAGGCTGTCGTTTGACTATTGAGCAAGGTGGCAATCATCGTTTTGTTGGCTTTGAGCGCTATTGTGCGGAGATTTTATTTTTCTTTGCCCCAGGCGCTGCTGGCTGCGCCCTGAAGTAAAAAAACAAGTCAAAAAGACTGGTAGTGTAGGATTGCTTACCGTTATTCTATGCCCACTTATTTGGAAGGGGCGGATTGATGAAAAAATCACTGGCGTTATGGTTGTGCCTATTAAGCCTTAGTGCTTGCAGTAATATGGGTGTCAAATCATGGGATCGTAACTTATTAGCCAAGCCGGATATGGCGTTGAATGATGACCCCATTACCAATGCATTTAATGAGCATATTTATTTCAGTAAAGAAGCGTCGAGTGGTGGTCGTGGTTTTGGCGGTGGCGGTTGTGGTTGTAATTAGATCGGCGGTTGTATGTTGTAGAAAATAAGGTTGTATGTTGTATAAAGAAAGGAGCATGGCAATGTTGCAACACGCTATAGAAGATATAAAACTAGAAGATATAAAACAGCCCAACATAAAGCCAAAGGAAATAAAGAAGGCACTGAAAATGGCTGTTATGAGTTTATTTAGTGCTAGCGCTTATGCTGCGGATAATCCTTGGCAGGTAGAGACTTCGGGCTTGTTATATTCAGAAAGTGATTCGCGTGTGTCTGCAGTGGAGCCGGTGGTCAGTGCGCGCAAAGAATTTGCGGATGAACATTATCTCAATTTGAAATTGGTGGTAGATGCGTTAACAGGCGCGACGCCAAGCGGTGCCTTGCCGTCTAACAGTGTGCAAACCTTTACGCGGCCTTCTGGCAATGGCAGCTACATCATTCAGCCTGGTGAATTACCGCTGGATAATACCTTTCATGACACGCGTGTTGCTTTATCGGCCAATTGGGAACAGCCATTAAGCGATAGGCTACGGGGTCAAACAGGCGTTAACTTTTCGCAAGAATATGATTTTACGTCGCTGGGTGTCAGCGGAAATTTGGCGCGTGATTTCAATGATCGGAATACCACGTTGAGTGCCGGCATCAACTTAGAAAACGATTGGATTAAACCGGAAGGTGATATTCCAACACCGTTTGCTGCAATGCAACCAGAAGGCGCTGTGCAAGCGCGTGGCGATAGCAGTGATAGTAAAACCGTGGTAGATTTTTTATTCGGGGTTACCCAGGTCATTAATGCCCGCACCGTGATGCAGTTGAGCTACTCCATTAGCCAAGCCGATGGTTATTTAACAGACCCATTTAAAATTTTAAGTGTTGTGGATGACGCCACAGGTGATTTGGTTACGACGGATGCTTATCGTTTTGAAAATCGTCCCGATAAACGCAGTAAGCAATCGTTATACTGGCAAACCAATTATCGTTTGGATCGTGATCGTATCAGTTTTAGTTATCGCTATTTTTGGGATGACTGGGATATCAAGTCGCACACGCTTGATCTCAGCTATCGCTGGAATTTTGCAGAAAATCAATTTATCGAACCGGAATTGCGTTATTACCAGCAGACACAAGCCGAGTTTTATGAACCGCTATTGTTAGCCAGCGACCTACTCAATGATACTTTGCCTGAGTTTGCCAGCGCGGATCAGCGGTTAGCCGAGTTTAATGCAGTGACCGTTGGGGTTAAATATCAGCGGCAGTTGGCTAATAATCAGCATTGGAATGCGCGTCTGGCGATGTATCAGCAATCGGGTGAAGGTTCACCGGATGGGGTCTTTGGTAGCAATGCGCAATTTGATTTATTTCCAAGCTTAACTGCTGTGATTGCCCAAGTCGGTTATGGGTTTGAATGGTAATGCGTTGCACATTAATCAGTGCGCTGGCGGTCTGGTTGGCCGCTTTCGCGCCATGGGGTGCCCTTGTGAAATCGTGTTATATGGCCAACCCGCAGATTTGAAGCCAGCGATGCAACAAGCTTATCAGTGCGTTGTGCAGTTGGAGCAAAAATACAGTCGTTATGTTGAGGGTAATATGGTGGCCAGGATTAATGCTGGCCAACGTGTTGAAGTGGACAGCGAAACGGTACACTTGTTGGAATTTGCCCAGCGATGTTATCAGTTAAGCGATGGCCTATTTGATATCACCTCAGGTGTTTTGCGCAACCTTTGGCGTTTTACAAAAGATGCATCCGTGCCGAATATTGAAGCGATTGTTGGCCTTTTGCCTTTAATTGGTTGGCAAAAAGTCGATTGGCAGCCGCCCTATATCCAGCTGCGACCCGGTATGCAGATTGATTTGGGTGGAATAGTTAAAGAATATGCCGTAGATCAAGTGGCCCAGCATATAGAATCTACACCCCTGTCAGGGTTTTTGATTAATTTGGGAGGCGATATCTATGTTGAACAACAGGATTTGTCTTATCCAGCCTGGCGGATCGGGATTGAACGCCCAGATGCGGGTCCGGTTATAACTTTAGAAATCCGCCGGGGCGGCGTAGCAACCAGCGGTGCCACGCATCGTTATCTTTGGCATCAAGGCAAGCGTTATGGGCATATTTTAAATCCAAAAACTGGCTGGCCATTGGAAGATGCGCCACAATCGATTACAGTTGCTTCTAATACCTGTACCGAAGCTGGATTGTGGTCCACACTTGCTATGCTACAAGGTATCCATGCCGAAGCTTTTTTGGCAGAAAATAGTGTTCAATCTTGGTGTTATCGTTAACGGAACAATCATTAACGCAATGAGTATTGACGCAACAAGATAGCCGCCTTTTTTTGTAGGTCTTTAGTACGGCCCGTTTACTGTCACCAGCAACAGTGGTAAAAAATAACAGTGGTAAAAAAATGTGGTAAAAAAACGTTTTTTTAGCGCATTAATTTTGTGATAGTTCAACCAGTGAAGATAGTTTATGAGCAGGGTATTTTTTTCAAAGATGCAGTTAGGCTTTATCAGTTTGTTATTGACAGTAATTGTGGCCGTGGTTAGCCCATCAACTGTTTCAGCGAAACAGAGTATTCCCACTCGCGCTTCTAAAGCGCATTCTACTTTTAAAGCTCATTCTACTTCGCCTAACGCTAAGTTAACCCGTACCCATAAGGCAACCCAGGCAAAATCCAGTGCCTACAGGCCCCAGTTTGCATCCGTTGCAGTCGATGCGGGTACCGGAAAAATTTTGGCTGCTGATGATATTGATGGTTTGCGTCATCCAGCATCACTGACCAAAGTGATGACGCTTTACGTCTTATTTCAAGATCTGCAAGCACAGCGAATTTTTATGACCAGCGATTTGCTCGTGACCTCGCGTGCGGCCAATATGGCACCATCCAAGTTGGGCTTAAAGTCAGGCGAAACGATTTCTGTTGAAGATGCCATTAAAGCATTAGTCACCAAGTCAGCGAATGATGTTGCGGCGACCGTGGCTGAAAATCTTGCCGGTACAGAATCTGCGTTTGCCACCCGTATGACAAGTACTGCACATGCCATTGGCATGAGTAAAACGATTTTTAAGAGCGCGTCGGGTTTGCCCAATAAAGATGAATGGACCACTGCGCGAGATATGGCTACGTTAAGTTTGCGTGTGCAACGTGATTTTCCGCAGTATTATCATTACTTCAGTACCCTGGCGTTTAATTATAAAGGTCAAGTTATCCGTACCCATAATAAACTATTGGGCCAGTATGAAGGTGCTGATGGCATCAAAACTGGCTACATAGCGACAGCGGGTTTTAATCTCACGTCATCCGCTAAGCGCGGGGACAAACGCGTTGTAGGCGTGGTCCTAGGCGCAACCTCAACAGCCAGTCGTAACCGTTATATGATGCAAATGTTGGACGAAAACTTTCCAAAATGCATGAGTAGCGACAGCATTGCTGCAGCGGCAGGTCGAACCTCTTTAGTGGCGGATGAGTTTATCGCGGTGCAAACTGGCCAGCTCGCCGTTTCCGCAGTGAAATAAGTCGTCACGCTAATTTTTGTAGGTGATGGATATTAATAAAACTACGATTATTGGTTGTGGACGCTGGGCCAGCTTTCATGCTTGGTATGCGGCACGTCTTGGCCATCAGGTGATGTTGTATGGACGTGCTGAATCGCCGCGTTTTCAGATGTTGCGCAGTACGCGCAGTAATGATTATCTACATTTGCCCAACTCGGTTCATTTCAGCGATCAGTTAGACGAAGCCATTGCTTTTGCTGATGTCTGTATTATTGCGATTGAAGCACAGCAGCTGCGTACTTTGGCGGCACAACTTTCCGCCAATCAGCTGTCAAGCAAAACGCTAGTATTAGCCATGAAAGGGTTGGAGTCCGCGAGCGGTTTGCGTTTAACGCAAGTGCTCGAACAAACCTTGGGTGTTGCTGCTGCTGTTTGGGTTGGACCAGGACATGTGCAAGACTTTATTGCAGGAATTCCGAATTGCATGTTGATGGATGCACAATCACCCGAGTTGAGTGCGGCATTAATGCAACGTTTTGCCAGTGATTTAATTCGTTTTTATCAAGGCGATGATTTAATTGGTACTGAAATCGGTGCTGCATTAAAAAATGTCATGGGCATTGCTGCGGGCATGTTAGATGGAGTCGGTTTTACGCCGTTAAAAGGCGCATTAATGACACGCGGTGCCAGCGAAGTTGCGCGCTTAATCACAGCGATGGGTGGAGAAGGGCGCAGCGCTTATGGTTTATGTCATCTCGGTGATTATCAAGCGACATTATTTTCTGCGCACAGCCATAATCGTCAATATGGTGAAGCTTGTGTGCGCCAACAAACTATGCAAAGTTTGGCAGAAGGTGTGGCAACCTTAAAAACCGTGCAGCATTTGCAAACAACACTAAGAATTGACTTGCCGATTTGTCAGGCCGTCGCGGCAGTGATCGCTGAGCCCGCGAGCGCACAACAACAGTTGCGTGCTTTATTTGCTCGGCCACTCACGACTGAGTTTTGTTAATCGTTTTTATTTAGTGATGCTCAGCAGGCTAAAAGGATTCAGCCAAGTGATGAACATTCAATCCTTCCCCTTCCAGAAGCCAGTCCCCGCCGGTCTGCAGCAACAGCTTGACCATGTGCTGGATGGCAGTGATTTTGTTGCTGAACAATTACAGCGAGCGCCGCAAATTTTAGTGACCCTGGTCGATTCTCAGCGTTTGTTTCGTCCGATGGCGGCGCGTGAGTTTGCAGCTGAATTGCAAGCGCGCTTTCAGTCGCTGGTTGATGGTCAGTCGCTGGTTGATGGTCAGTTACTGGTTGATGGTCAGTCGCTGGATGCTAGCAAACAAGATGCTACCGAGCAATTTGATGTTGTCATTCGTCAGTGGCGGCAATGTGAGTATGTGCGCATTATTTGGCGGGATTTGACCGGCGCTGCTGAGTTGATCGAAGTCATGAGCGAGGTTTCTAATATTGCGGAAGCAGCATTGCAGGCCTGTCTTGATTGGCATTTTTCGCGTTTAGTGGCTCAGTATGGCGTACCCATGGCTGACAATTCGCCGCTTACTGCGCAAGATTTTATGATGGTTGCCTTGGGCAAGTTGGGTGCTGGTGAACTGAACTTGTCTTCTGATATTGATTTGATGTTTGTGTTTTCAGAACCCGGCACGACCAATCGTATGGTCGGTAAAAAAGAGTTAAGCAATCAAGAATTTTTTAATCGTTTAGGGCAAAAAATTATTCAATCCTTACATGAAGTCAGTGTGGAAGGCTTTGTGTTTCGGGTGGATATGCGTTTACGACCTTATGGTAACAGCGGTGCATTGACGCAGAGCTTGGAAGCACTGGAGCGGTATTATCAGGAGCAGGGCCGGCCGTGGGAACGTTATGCCTTAATTAAAGCGCGTGCCATTACCGGTAGCGATACTAATTGCTTGCGTTTGCAAAGTATTATTGCGCCCTTTGTGTATCGCAAATACGTCGACTTCACCGCGATTGATGCACTGCGCGAAATGAAAGCCTTGATTAATCGGGAAGTGTTACGGCTGGGTACCGCGCAAGATATTAAAACCGGTACCGGCGGAATTCGTGAAGTTGAGTTTATTGTGCAGGTGTTTCAGCTGATTCATGGCGGGCGCGAAACCTGTTTGCAAGCCTTGAGTTTGTTTGCAGCACTGGATGCAGTGATGTTACTGGGTTTATTACCGCCAGAGGTTGGTCAAGAACTTCAGCAGGCGTATATTTTTCTGCGGCGTCTGGAGAATCGACTGCAGGCGTTGCAGGACAGGCAAACCCATCAATTACCCAGCGACACAACTGCGCAACTACGCATTGCTCGCATGATGGACTTTCCTGATTGGCAGAGCTTTAGCAAAACACTGGAAGATATTCGTTATCGCGTGCGCAGTCATTTTAGTGCCATGGTACGCGATGCCAGTGAAGAGCAACGGCAAGTTGATCCGCAGTGGGAGTTGTATCATGCTTGGTGGTCAGGTGAGTTGACGGATGCACAAGTCCGTAATCTGATCGCGAATACCGGCTTTGCTGATCACGAGCGGGCGCTGGCATTGATGGCTGATTTTCGTCAATCCATGCAGGCGCGTAATCTGCAAGCGCAAGGGCGTGAACGTTTGGATCAGTTGATGCCGCTATTGTTGTTGCGTATCGCGCAATGTTCGCAAGCCGAGTTGGTGCTGATTCGGGTATTACCCATTATTGAGCAGATCGTCCGCCGCTCTGCGTATTTAACTTTGTTAATCGAGCGTCCGCATGCGTTGCAGCGCCTAGTCACTTTATGCGCTGCCAGTGTTTGGATACCGGAGCGCTTGGCGCGTTTTCCGAATTTGCTGGATGAGTTGTTATACGATTTCAAGCAACTCCGTTTGCCCACGCTGCGGGATTTGCAGCAAACCTTGCAGCAGCAGTTGTTGCGTGCCGGTGAATATGACTTGGAAGCGCAAATGGAAATTTTGCGCGATTTTAAAAATGTGAATTTGTTTCACGTCGCGGTGGCGGAAATTACCGGCGCAATTGCGTTGATGGATGTCAGTGATGCGCTGACGTTTATTGCCCAAACCATTGTCGAAAATGCCTTGCGCATTGCCTGCGATCATATGATCGCCCAATACGGTTATCCGCAAGGCCCTGAGGGTCCGTTGCCGGAAATTGAGCTGGCTATCATTGCTTATGGCAAGATGGGCGGTTTTGAAATGAGTTATGGTTCGGACCTTGATTTGGTATTTATTTATCGTGCTCAGGCGGAATTGCAAACGCAGGGGCCTAAGTCATTAGAGAATTGTGTTTATTATGGCCGCTTGGCGCAGCGTGTGATTCACATGTTATCCACCATGACGCACGGTGGGCGTTTATATGAGGTGGACACGCGTTTGCGTCCTTCGGGCGAATCTGGGTTATTGGTGTGTCAGTTCTCGTATTTGCGCGAGTATTTATTTAATCAAGCGTGGACATGGGAGCATCAGGCTTTAGTCAAAGCGCGATCGTTAGTGGGGCACAGCGGTTTATTAACGGCGTTTACGCAGTTGCGTCATCGCGTATTGTGTTATCCCCGTTTGGATAAAATTTTACGTATTCAAGTGGTGAGTATGCGCAATAAAATGCTCGAACATTTAGCTTCTAACGCTTCTGAACATATTTTTGATATCAAGCAGGATCGCGGTGGGGTGATTGATATTGAATTTTTGGTGCAATATGGCGTACTTCTCTATGCGCAGCATTATCCAGAGCTGACCTTGGAAACGGGTACCATTCGTTCATTGCGTGCTTTTGCAGCGAGAAAATTAATGACACAAGACAACGCAGAAAATTTAATCGCCGCTTACATGGCTTACCGCTCCACCATTCATGCGTTGATTTTAAAAAACCAACAGCCGCAGGTGGATGCCGATGTTTTTATCGCCTATCGCCACCATGTGCAGCGCTTATGGCAAGATTTTGTGTGTCGTGGACAAGCATGTTAACCGTCTCGATCATCATGCCGCTGTATAACGCCGCAGCCTATGTCGAGGCTGCTATTGTTTCGGTATTGGCGCAAACCTATCCACATTGGCAATTAATTATTGTTGATGATGGCTCTAAGGATAAGAGCGTAGCGGTGGTGGAAAATTTTCTTCAAGATTCTCGCATCCGTTTATTAAAAAATTCCGAGAATAGCGGGGCGGTGGTCTCGCGTAATAAAGCTATTGAAGTGGCGACTGGCGACATCATGGCTTTTTTAGACAGTGATGATGTTTGGTATCCCAGTAAACTCGAAAAACAGATGGGGGAATATGAGCGTCATCCACAAACTGCGATTGTCTTTAGCAACTACGAACAGATGGATGCGCAAGGCAATGGCTTGGGGAAAGTCATCGCAAGCCCCATCAGCGTGGATTACTCCACCTTATTAAAAAGCAACTGCATCGGTTGCTTAACGGCAACCTATAACAAAACCCTGTTAGGCAAGCGTTATTTTGTTCAGCAAGGGCATGAGGATTATATTTTATGGTTATCGATTTTAAAGCAAGGCCATATTGCCACCAATGTCGGTGATTGCTTAGCAAAGTATCGCTTAACCACTAACTCGTTATCCGCCAATAAAATCAAAGCCGCCAGTTGGCAATGGCAGATTTATCGGCAAGTCGAAAAATTGAGTATATTTAAAAGCAGTTATTATTTTATTTGTTATGTGATTGCGGGATTGAAAAAACATCGGTAGCAGGAAAGGATTCAGTCAGTTTTAACGCCCAATCCAAAAGTGGAACCATAATTGTCTATGCTGGCGTTTTAAATAGCACTTAAAATAGTGCAGAAATAAACCAGAATTTGAATGGTGAAGAATTTTTTTCGGAGATTGTTTAAGATGCTGCAGAAAATATTGACTTGTGAGGTTTGTGTTGCTTTAATGTTGACACAGTTATCAGATGTCATCATATTTGATGAAACAAAATTCAAAACTCGAATTTACTGATGAATATTTTATTAACAAAACCTGTAGGGAAACAAAAGCATGAATTCAAATCTGTTCAAGAAATGTGTGACAACGTCATTGTTAGCCGGATGTATTACCAGTGCCGGTTTTGCTAATGCAGCATTTACTGTCAGGATAGATAGTGGCGATAACGGAATCTTTGATGAAACAGTTGTAGATGATTTGGCTGGTGACCAAGATTCCTTAACGCCAAATTCAATTGTTTTATTAAACCAAACAGTATCCGCGTATTCATTTAAAACAATTAACGGTGAGGTAGATGTTGACACTCTTCTAGCTCTTGGTGGTAATGGAAAAAGCCTTCAAAATAATTCAAAAGTAAGGATTGAGGCTAGTGACACCGATTTTACAGCTTACCCGACCAAATTTCTGACTTCATCTACTCGTAATGCTGGTTCTACCAAGGTCACTGTTGATTATTTTTACAGCGCAAACAACGTTCTGTTTGATAAACCCAACAGCCCATTTGCCGATCACATCTTTCTCGCAACCAATCCGCTTGCTCAAGCAGGCAATAGTGAAGCCAATCTTGCAACTGGTCCGAATTACTCACTGACTATTTCGGTTTTAATTGAGAGTGCATTAAGTGGTCAAAAAACAAATTTTTCTTCGGCTGTTAGTGCCAGTGCTGTACCTTTACCCGCTGCCTTTTGGTTATTTGGTTCAGCCTTGTTTGGTGGATTTTTTACAGCTCGTAAACGGGCTAAGAAAGTCAGCGCATAAATCAAAATTGATTGAGCGGATTGTTGATAATCCGTTTCAGTGAGTATAAAAAAACCCTCTCCTAAAAAAAGAGGGTTTTTTGTTTGGGCTAGATAGCAAAGTAACTGCATTAATTTCGATAGATCTCCTTTGATGTAAATTCTGTAATTCCCTTGTTTTATCCACACCTACATTCAATTTTTTAAACGCAATGTTTGGATGGCGGAACAGGGCTCCCTAGCATTAAATGACCAGCTGTTATTGCTCTCAGTTAGCTCTAGCTGATCTTAAATGAATATAATTTGATGCTTTTACTGAAATTGCCTGGAATATTGTTGAGCAATATTGCGGTACATTGCTTTTTAAC
>JANNXD010000152.1:0-36280 GCA_031409375.1 Gammaproteobacteria bacterium
GTGCCTCCGTCGCTTTAATTTATGCATACCGCGTGGGCACAAGGGCGTGCCCACCCTACGTTTTATCCAAGATCTATATATGAAAATAGACCGGTGGCGTGGGTACGAATTTGTGCCCACGCGAGCCATGCCTGCATGTGCATCCGTCGCTTTAATTTATGCATTCCGCGTGGGCACAAGGGCGTGCCCACCCTACGTTTTATTCAAGATCTATATATGAAAATAGACCGGTGGGGTGGGCACGAATTTATGCCCACGCGCACCTTCGTCGTTTGTGTGCCCACGCGCACCCATTAAACCCCGAAACTCCCCATTCAGTCATTTTTTGTCAATTAGGCCCTGCGAGATGTAACATCGACGTTATACTCTTTTTCACTATTTTTTTGACTGTACCGTGTTTCACCTTTTTTCAAGGATGAGCGAATTGAATATTTTACCTGCGGCACCTTCTGTTGCATCGTCTGCTGATCAACAACCAACCAGTCTTTATAATCCCCTGGATGTGCGCGATAACTGTGGTTTTGGTTTGATTGCGCATCAGCAAGGTGAGGCCAGCCATCTGCTGGTGCAAACGGCGATTGAATCATTGACGTGTATGACGCATCGCGGCGCGATTGCAGCGGATGGTCGCACGGGCGATGGTTGTGGTTTGTTGATGAACATGCCGACGGCGTTTTGCCGTGCGCTGGCGCGTGAGCAGTTTGCGGTGGACTTGCCTGAGCTATTTGCGATGGGCATGGTATTTTTGAGCCAAGATGAAAAGTTGCGTGCAACCAGCCAGCAGCAAATCGAAAACAGCTTGGAGCCCTACGGTTTGCATTGCATCGGTTGGCGCGAGGTGCCGACCGATGCGAGTATCTGTGGAGAGCAAGCGCTCAAACAACTGCCCACTATTTATCAAATCTTTATCACCTCAGAAAACTGCAAAGATGTGGACGAACTGAATCGCAAGCTGTATTGCGTGCGCGCCATTTGTGAAGTGGCGCTGCAGCAGGATGCGGATTTTTATATCGCCAGTCTGTCAGCCTCGGTGCTGATTTATAAAGGCTTGGTGATGCCGCAGGATTTACCGCGTTTTTATCCGGATCTTGCTGATACGCGCTTAGCGGCCTCGATTTGTATTTTTCACCAACGCTTTTCTACCAACACCATGCCGCGTTGGCCACTGGCGCAGCCGTTTCGGTTTTTGGCGCACAACGGCGAGATCAACACCATTGCGGGTAATCGGCGTTGGTCGCGGGCGCGTGCCGGTAAATTTCATACGCAATTATTGCCCAAGTTGCAGGATCTCGGTTCAGCGGTGAATCAAACCGGTTCAGATTCTTCTGCGCTGGATAACATGGTGGATCTGTTGATCGCCGGCGGCATGAATCTATTTAAAGCCATCCGTTTGTTATTGCCGCCTGCGTGGCAGAACGTCGATACCATGGACGCGCAGTTGCGGGCGTTTTATGAATATAATTCGATGCACATGGAATCGTGGGATGGCCCGGCGGGTATTGTGCTCACCGATGGTCGTTATGCGGTTTGTATTATGGATCGCAATGGTTTGCGTCCGGCGCGGTGGGTAATTACGGACAATGGTTTTATCACCATTGCTTCGGAAGTGGGTACATGGCGTTATCAAAATGCGCAGGTGTTGGCCAAGGGGCGCGTGGGGCCTGGGCAAATGCTGGTGATCGATACCCAGGACGGCACCTTGAAACACACGGCCGAAATTGAAGCGGAATTAAAAGCACAGAAACCTTATTACGCCTGGCTGAAAAAACATTCATCGCGGATTAAAGGTCGCTTGCAGGATGAAACCGATGCGCTTGAGCATGTCAGTACCGAACAGTTGGCGATTTATCAAAAGTTGTTTACTGTCACGCGGGAAGAAGTGCAACAAATTATCAAACCCATGGCCGAACAAGGCTTAGAAGCGGTAGGTTCGATGGGCGATGACACGCCCATGGCGGTGTTGTCGCAACGGCTGCGCCCCTTGAGCGATTATTTTCGGCAACAATTTGCACAGGTTACTAATCCACCGATTGATTCGTTGCGCGAAGCGATTGTGATGTCGTTGGAAACTTGCTTGGGCAAAGAGCGTAATGTGTTTGAAGAGTCACCGGAGCGCGCCAGCCGCATTATTTTAAAATCGCCGGTGTTATCGCGCAGTAAATTTTTGCAGATCATTTCGCAAACCGATCCTTCCTATCAAAGTGAAATGTTAGATCTGCAATTTGACGCCAGCTTAGGTTTACATAAAGCAGTGTTGAAATTGTGTGACCGTGCGGAAGCAACGGTACGTTCGGGTAAAACTTTTATTGTGCTCAATGATCGGCAAATTGAGCGCGGTAAATTACCGATACCGGCACTATTAGCCACAGGTGCAGTGCACCATCGGTTGATACAGCAAGGTTTGCGTTGTGATTCCAATATCATCGTGCAAACCGCAATGGCGCGCGATCCGCACCAATTTGCCACACTGATTGGTTTTGGTGCCACGGCAATTTATCCGTATTTGGCGTATCAATTGATTGATGAGTTGGTGGCCAGCAAACAGATTCCACTGCCGCGCATTGAAGCGCTGCGTCAGTATCGTAAAGCGGTGGCCAAAGGATTATTAAAAATATTATCGAAAATGGGCATTGCCACGGTGGCGTCTTATCGCGGCGCGCAATTATTTGAAATTGTTGGTTTGCATGAGGATGTGGTGACGCTGTGTTTTAATGGCGCTGCCAGTCGCATCAGTGGTGCAGATTTTAGTGATTTGCAACGTGAGTTAGAACAATCGGCGGCGCTGGCATGGAATCCGCGTAAAACCGTCAGCAATGGTGGGGTGATTAAATACATGCATGATGGTGAGTATCATGCGTTTAATCCGGATGTGGTGATGACACTGCAACGCGCGGTTAAATCTGGCGACTTTGCTGACTACTTAGATTATGTGCATGCCATAGAAGATCGAGGTATTGCGTACTTGCGTGATTTGTTAGCGATTAAAGCGGGCATTACGCCGATTGATGTTACGCAAGTTGAATCGATTGACAGCATTATTAAACGCTTTGATTCGGCCGGTATGTCACTCGGCGCTTTATCTCCGGAAGCGCATGAAACCTTGGCGATGGCGATGAACCGTTTGGGTGCGCGTTCTAACTCTGGCGAAGGCGGTGAAGATCCTGCGCGTTTTGGTACCGACAAAAACAGCAAGATTAAGCAAATTGCCTCCGGCCGTTTTGGCGTAACGCCGGCGTATTTGATGAGCGCGGAAGTGCTGCAAATTAAAATTGCGCAAGGTGCCAAGCCGGGTGAAGGCGGGCAGTTACCGGGTAGTAAAGTGAATGCCTTGATTGCGCGTTTGCGTTATGCCGTGCCGGGGGTGACCTTAATTTCGCCACCACCGCATCATGATATTTATTCGATTGAAGACTTGGCACAGCTGATTTTTGATCTAAAGAGCATCAATCCGCAAGCCTTAGTATCGGTGAAGTTGGTGTCCGAGCCGGGTGTGGGTACCATTGCCGCCGGCGTGGTGAAAGCCTATGCCGATTTGATTACGATTTCAGGTTATGACGGCGGAACGGCTGCAAGCCCACTCAGTTCGATTCGTCATGCCGGTTCGCCGTGGGAGCTGGGCTTAACTGAAGTGCATCAAACCTTACGCGCTAACGGCTTGCGGGCGCGGGTACGCTTGCAAACCGATGGGGGTTTAAAAACTGGTTTGGATGTGGTTAAAGCAGCCATATTTGGGGCCGAAAGTTTTGGTTTTGGTACCACGCCGATGGTCGCCATGGGGTGTAAGTATTTGCGCATTTGTCATCTCAATAATTGCGCCACCGGTGTAGCGACGCAAGACGTGACGCTGCGCGAACAGCATTATCATGGCGATGTCGAAAAGGTGATGAATTTTTTCCGTTTTATTGCGCAGGATACGCGCCAGTGGTTAGCGCGTTTGGGTGTGACTCGCTTACAAGATTTGGTTGGTCGTACTGATCTACTCGAACAGATTGAAGGGCAAACTAGCAAACAACGCAAAATTAATTTAGCGCCCTTGTTGGATGCCACTTACGCCGATCCATCGCAGCCGCACCTGTGCCAAGTCGAACACAATCATCCGTTTGATCGTGCTGAACTTGCCAAGCGCATGCTCGTCGATATTTTGCCGGCCATTGAAGCCAAAGCCGGTGGTATTTTTCATTACGCGATTCGCAATTGTGATCGCTCAATTGCCGCGCGTTTGTCCGGTGAAATCGCCAAACGTTATGGCAATCAAGGCATGGCGGATGCGCCGATTCAGCTTAATTTTACCGGTACTGCTGGCCAAAGTTTTGGCGTGTGGAACGCCGGTGGTTTGCTGTTGCGTTTGCAAGGCGATGCCAATGATTATGTCGGCAAAGGTATGACCGGTGGTGAAATTGTGATTTATCCGCCCAGCGATAGTCGTTATGCCTCGCAGGAAACTGTAATCATTGGTAATACGTGTTTGTATGGTGCTACTGGCGGTGTGCTGTATGCGGCGGGACGCGCCGGTGAACGTTTCGCAGTGCGTAATTCCGGTGCAATTGCGGTGGTCGAAGGTGCTGGCGATCATTGCTGTGAATATATGACCGGCGGTGTGGTGGTGGTGTTAGGGCCAACCGGTCATAATTTTGCGGCGGGTATGACGGGCGGTATGGCCTATGTGCTGGATCGTCATCAAACCTTTGTTGATGCTTATAACCCAGAGTTGGTGGACACCACGCGCATTGTCAAAGAATCGATGGAGGCTTACCAAGAAGATTTGCTGCACCACATCAGCCAATATGTGGTAGCAACCGGCAGTGTTTGGGGGCAATCGATTCTTGATAATTTTGATGAGCTGATGCGCTATTTTTGGCTCATTAAACCCAAAGCGGCGAGTCTCGATAGTTTGCTTGCGCAATCCCGCGCACAGCCTGCTTGAGTACTTTATTTTTTGCTACCTGCGGATTGGCCGAAGTTTATGAATGCACTGGTACATTAAGATTGGTTGAATGCACTTGTAAAATCTTTGATCAAAAAATTGATCATTAGATTTCGGCTATAAATTGGATCTTTATTTATCACCAATCAATCTTACCGGCTAATTGTATGGCAATTTTAACGAGTGTCTTATTCTAATTCTCGTTATTCTAATTCCCATTAGAAATTGAATTCACTATCCAGTCCCATCCGGCGATGGATTGAACGATATCAGGGTTACGCTCAAGATAAAGCAGGCCATCAACTAATTGCGCTTGCCGTTATACATTAAAGCGAAAATGAATCACGTCACCATCTTGAACACGATATTCTTTGCCTTCAAGCCGCCATTTACCAGCGTCTTTGGCACCGTTTTCACCTTTGAAATGGATGAAATCGTCATAAGCGATAACTTCGGCACGGATAAAACCTTTTTCAAAGTCGGTATGTATTACACCGGCGGCTTGTGGTGCGGTGGCGCCTTGTTTGACGGTCCAAGCGCGGACTTCTTTTTTACCAGCGGTAAAGTAAGTTTGTAGGCCGAGCAAATGATAGCTGGCTCGGATGACTCGATTTAAACCAGGCTCATTGAAGTTGAGCGCTTGTAAGAACTCGAGTTTTTCCGAAGCTTCAAGCTCAGCAATTTCTGCTTCAATTTGTGCGCAGACGGGAATGACATCTGCGCCGCTTTTGGCTGCTAAGGCACGCACTGCCTCTAATAAGGGATTATTGTCAAAGCCATCTTCGGCGACATTGGCGACGTACAGCGTGGGTTTAAGCGTCAGCAGGTTATAACTTTTAGCCAGTTGAATCTCATCATCGGTCAGGGTTAATTCGGATAACAAATCACCTTTGTCGAGCTGCTCGCTGAATTTTTCCAACAACGCCAATTGTGTTTTGGCTGCCGCATCGCCTGACTTGGCGGCGCGACTGATTTTATTCAGCGATTTTTGAATGCTATCAAGGTCAGCAAGAGCAAGCTCAGTATGTATTACGGCGATATCGTCTAGCGGGTTCACTTTACCGGCGACATGAATAATATTGTCGTCCTGAAAGCAGCGCACCACATGTAAAATTGCATCGGTCGAGCGAATATGGCCCAAAAATTGGTTGCCCAGTCCTTCACCTTTGGATGCACCTGCGACTAAGCCGGCGATGTCCACAAACTCCATTGAGGTCGGTAAAATTTTCTCAGGATCCACCAGTGCCGAAATGGCTTGTAAACGCGGATCGGGTACGGCAACAGTACCTTGATTAGGTTCAATGGTGCAAAACGGAAAATTTTCAGCGGCAATGTTGGCGCCAGTTAAAGCTTTATATAGGGTGGATTTACCAACATTGGGTAAGCCAACAATGCCGCATTGAATCGCCATAAAGTTCCTTGATGAGTTCTGCTTGATTTAGTTTTGCTTGCTCTCGTTTTGAGTAGGCGCCGCTGTATGCAGCTGTTTCATGACATTGGCAATATTGCCTTGTAATAGTTCACCGTGAAAAGGCCGCATACGATCAATAGCATCGTCAATCAATCGACGCTCACTGTCCGGCGTTTTTCCGAGTACAAAGTTGGTAACCTGATGGCGATCCCCTGGATGTCCAATCCCTAAACGTAAGCGATAAAACTGCTGATCACCGCCCAAATGTTCCATGATACTTTTTAAGCCATTATGCCCACCGCTGCCGCCACCAAGTTTTAAGCGGAGGCTTCCGACGGGTAAATCCAGTTCATCGTGAGCAACTAACATTTCGGCGGGCAGAATCTTAAAAAAATTGAGTAGATGAGCAACACTTTGACCGCTGTTGTTCATAAAGGTGGTCGGAAACAGCAATTTAACATCGGGCTGGCTGCAGCTGGCATATTCAGCTTGAAATTTTTTATCGCTACGCAAAACACAATCAAGTTGAGCAGCAAGTGCATATAAGTACCAAACACCCGCATTGTGGCGGGTGTTTGCATACTCGTTTCCGGGATTACCAAGACCCACCACTAATTTGATCATATCGATGGTTGCGGCGCAAAAACGAAGCGTAGAAAAAACAGCGTGAGAAAATTAGCTGCCCGCTGTGGCGCCAGCTTCAGTGCCATCCGTGCTACCACGTGGCAAGTTAACCTGCGCTACGTTTAAGTCATGCGCTTTACCGGACAATAATTCATACAGTTGTACGCCTTCAGGCAGCTTCAGATCAGACAAGTGCAACGCATCACCAATATCCAAGTCGGTCATATCCACTTCGATATAGCTCGGAATTTGGCTAGGCAGGCAGAGAATTTCAACTTCACTCAAGCTATGAGCAATCAAACCACCGCGCATTTTCACGCCGATACATTTTTCTTCATTGGTGAAATGCAGCGGAACATGTTTGCGAATCGGTTGTGTCGCATCAAAACGCAAGAAATCAGCGTGCGTGGGCTGATCTTTGGCCGGATGACGCTGTAGATCTTTTAATAAAACTTGAATCGCTTTGCCTTCTAGGTTTAGCGTAATAATTTGCGAGTAAAAAGATTCGTTTTCCAGCTGTTTAACCAAGTCTTTAAAAGCCAGTTGAATAGCTTGTGGTGGTTGATTAGCGCCATACAGGATGGCCGGAACTTGTTTGGTTAAGCGCAGGCGACGGGTTGAAGCGGTGCCAATATTAGTGCGTGGTTGACAATCCAGCGTGCATGCCTGGCTCATAATTTGTTCCTCAATAAATAGAATAAAAGATAAAAGTATTAGATGTATTGGAATTCCGAATCAAACATTGCGCTTAACGATTCTTCATTATTAATCCGTCGAATTGCCTCGGCAAGCAGCGCTGACAGCGAAAGTTGGCGAATCTTACTACAGTTTTGCGCCGCTGGGGAGAGGGGAATGCTGTCAGTGACAATCAGCTCGTCCAATGGAGAGCTTTCTAGGTTAATGATTGCCTTTCCCGATAAAACCGGATGTGTGCAGTAAGCTACCACTTTTAAGGCACCTTCTTTTTTTAGCGCCTCGGCGGCGCTGCACAATGTACCTGCGGTATCGACAATATCATCTATTAAGATACAGGTGCGGCCGGCGACTTCACCAATGATATGCATAACCTTGGATTCATTGGCTTTGGCACGGCGTTTATCAATAATCGCCAAATCGGATTCGCTCATTTGTTTGGCAAAAGCACGCGCACGCACCACTCCACCAACATCCGGTGAGACCACCATGGGGTTTTCATAGGTGCGTTGACGAAAATCTTGTAAAAGTACAGGTGTTCCGTAGACGTTATCCACGGGAATATCAAAAAAACCTTGGATTTGGTCGGCATGCAAATCCACCGTCAGCAGCCGATCTACGCCGACTGAAGTGATCATATCGGCAACCACTTTGGCACTGATCGGAACCCGCGCAGAACGCACGCGCCTATCTTGTCGCGCGTAACCAAAATAAGGTACGACCGCAGTGATGCGACCAGCAGAGGCGCGTTGTAGGGCATCGGCCATGACCACCAGTTCCATTAAATTATCATTGGTGGGCGCACAGGTGCTCTGCACCAAAAAGACATCGTTGCCGCGAACATTTTCTTGAATTTCTACAGCAATCTCGCCATCACTAAAACGGCCCACGCTGGCTTTGCCGAGTGGGATATTGAGGTGACGCACCAGCTGATCGGTAAGTTTTGGATTGGCGTTGCCGGTGAATACCACAAGTTTGGTCATGAAAGCATCCGGCAATTATCGGTGAACTGACTAGTATCATGGAGCTAAATTATCATGGAGCTAAATAGTGTTGATGAATTGGCTGGGTCGGTAGGAATCGAACCTACGAATGGCGGGATCAAAACCCGCTGCCTTACCGCTTGGCGACGACCCAATTCTTTTTAGTTGCAGCAAATAAGCGCCACAGTATAACACTCAAACTTCATTTTTATTCAATATTAAGTTCTATTCATCACTAACTTTAATGTGCTGATACAACGCCGAGCGATTAACGCCTTGTGCGATAAAACTTTGCCAGGTGCTCGGTACTTGCTGTTGAGCAAGTTCTGCTTGCTGCCGATTGAGAAAGGCTACAAAACAGCTTGATCCGGTACCACTCATTTTGGCTTCGCCAAACCGACTTAACCACCGTAGGGTCGCGTCTACTTCAGGGTAAAGCTTGCGCGTAATTATTGTGCAATCGTTCTTAGCTTTGCCTGTATAAAAGTCGGCTAATGTAATAGCGGGCGTATGACGTGTCAATTGCTGCGCCGAAAAAATTTCAGCTGTTGATACATGGCAGTTTGGGAATATAAGTAGATAGTAGGCTGGCGCTAAGGTTAGCGCTGATAATCGTTCACCTATGCCTTCTGCCCACGCGGTATGGCCACCAATAAACACGGGGACATCAGCACCGATTTTGGCTCCCATTGTCATTAAAGTTTTTTCATTGAGGTGAAGTTGCCACAGATGATTCAGCGCTATCAGTGTTGTCGCGGCATCGGACGAGCCACCGCCCAGGCCAGCGCCAGCAGGAATTATTTTATTGACCGCTATATCGACCCCTTGATGTGCTGCTCTGGGTAATAAGCAGGCCGCTCGATAGACGGTGGATTGTGCTAATGCCAAATCGGGTAATGCTGCGCAGCATACCGTAATTCGGCCATCGTTGCGCAAACGAAAATTCAGCAGATCACATAAATCGATCAGTTGAAAAATGGTTTGTAAGTTGTGTAAACCATCGGCACGTCGACCATTGATATGCAGAAACAGGTTGAGTTTGGCGGGCGCAGGCAAGGTTAGCATTAGACTTCACATTAGCGATGATTTTTTGTTTTTTTCATTTCAACGTCAAACGAAACTGAAATAAAAATGGGTTTGCCCAGCAGCGGATAACGATTAACTGCGCGAAGTATGACAGAACGGTATCTACTTCACAAAATAGAAGAAGCGGTAAATGGTTGGTAACCAAATTTTTACATTATCGCTTGACGCCATACGGTATTAGCGGCCAAGTTAGTAACTTTGTTGTAGTCTAGGCTATTGAATGTTTTCAAATATGCGAGGTTCCATAGCGTTATGCCGTTCATAGCGATAACGCATCTATTGTGGCTGATTTTAACTCGAAATGATTTTTAAGTAGGAGTTCATCTATGCAAACGCTAAGTGTAGCTCTGGGTGATCGCAGTTATCCGATTTGGATTGGCCAGGGATTATTAAAAAGTGGTGCGAATTTATTGTCGCCCTATATTGCAGGGCAACAAGTCCTGATTGTCAGTAATCCGACAGTTGCTGCGCTTTACTTAGCGACCACGCAGCAATTATTTGCTTCGGCCAAACAGTTGGATGTGTGTTTGCTACCGGATGGAGAGGTGTACAAAACACTGGATAATATCAATGCCATTATTACCGTATTGTTGGAGAAACAGCACCATCGGCATACGCATTTGGTTGCACTGGGTGGCGGTGTTATTGGCGACATGACGGGTTTTGCTGCTGCTTGTTATCAGCGTGGGGTGGCATTTTTACAAATTCCCACCACGCTTTTATCACAGGTGGATTCATCTGTGGGTGGTAAAACGGGTGTTAACCATGCACTGGGTAAAAATATGATTGGTGCTTTCCATCAACCGTCTGCTGTGCTAATGGATGTCGATGTATTACATACTTTGCCGCGTCGTGAATTGGTTGCTGGGCTTGCTGAGGTGATTAAGTATGGTTTGATGGCAGATGCAAATTTTTTTCTGTGGCTAGAACATCATGTGGATGATTTATTAGTGCTGCAACCAAATGCGTTGATTTATGCGATTCATCGTTCGTGTGAAATTAAGGCGGATGTGGTGAGTCGGGATGAACGTGAATCCCATGTACGCGCTACTTTAAATCTTGGTCATACGTTCGGCCATGCACTCGAAACCCTGTTGGGTTACGGCAATTGGTTGCATGGCGAGGCGGTCGGTTTGGGCATGTTGATGGCGGTAGATTTATCGGCACGCATGGGATGGGTGGAAGTTGCACTGGTGTCGCGTTTAGAAAAATTATTAGATCGGTTACAGCTGCCACGTTTTTTTACTCGGGATATTCCGTTGAGCGCCATGTTGCAGGCGATGCAACTGGATAAAAAAATTCAAAATGGAAAATTACGACTGGTGTTGTTGAAAAAACTCGGTGAAGCGGTAGTTACCGATGATTTTGATGATTCGTTGCTTGATTTGGTGCTGCGTCATCGGCAGAATTAAGCACCTTATAAACTAAATGGAATTTTTACATGCTGATAAATGTTGCACGCGACGCCTCTAGCGTTGACGCGTCTTCTGATGATGATCTTTTACAAGATGAGCATCATCGAGAAAGTTTTCAAAGGATTGAACCACAGCTAAATGGCGTGGTCGGTGAGGATGGTAATGGAAGTAAGTCTTCAGCTAGACCGAGTGCAGACAGCTTAATACGCAATGCGGGTATGCGTGCAAAAGCATCTTCAGTCACCAATACTGCCAAATCAAAGGCGTCTACTTTAGCGAGTTCGCGATTTTTTATGTCGCCTTGGCGACAAACCGTAATAGATACGGTGCGTCATTTAATAGCACTACAACAACCTGTGATCTGGGTGACGGGCATTGAGGGCGTTGGCAAGTCGACTATTTTGCAACACTTCGTCACTTTTTTGAGCGCACAGTCTGGCCAGGTATTTTTGTTGGCCGCGCAAGATATCGCAGACACTACTTCTGTTTATGCTTGGTTGTGGGAAAAAATACAAGGTACTCGTGCCAATAATATTACGCTTGAAGTGTTACTGGTGGCCTTGTCTGAATTTAGCCAGCTTCGCGGCACGTTGCGTTTATTAATGGATGATGTTGATCAATTAACGGATGCGCAAATTGTAGAATTGCTGCGATTGCAAGCGGCGTTACCCGTTGATCAGGTGCAAAGTATTTTATTTGCGCATCCGAGTGTGATGGATGTTTGTCAAGCTCCGGCTTGTCAGATGATTGATCAGTCCATGGCGGAGTGGGTGGATGTACCGCCGTTTAATTTAAAAGAAACGCATCAGTTCATTGAATTTTATTGTTTGCAGCATCAAATGCCGAGCCCAGGTTGGCGTGTAGAAAAAATCAAACGGCTGCATGCCAAAACAGAAGGTTTGCCTGGGAAATTAGTACCGATTTTGCAATCACAAGGTCAGGCAATATCGGTGTTCTCCCAGTGGGGTGCTCGCTTTGGGGTGCTACCTTGGATTGCTTTGATCGTGGTGGGTTGTGGTTTATTGTTGTGGGTTGTTTTTGCAAAACAAGTAATGGATGATGCGCCAGCTGGTTTAGTGTTAACACCAAGCGCAAATGAACCGATTAACTTGGCAGCAGTTGCCAACCTTGAAGCGCCTGTAGCGGTTCAGCATCCTTCTTCAACTGCAGTTAACATCACTGTGCCGGCGGTTGCGCAATTTCCAACTGAAGCGAGTGCAGCCATCCCTGCAGCTGTTGAAGAGGATTTTGATCCACTGCTAGAGGAGCCTATCGCTGTAACATCGAGTGAAAAAAATGGGTCTGTAACAAGCGGTGTAGCCAACGGGCAGCTGACAAAAACTCCGGAAGTTACTCCTGATTCAGCTGCTTTTGCACAAGTAGAGCAACGATCTTTAGCAAACGTATCAGCTGCGAATACACCATCATCACAAAATGTAATCAATAGTGCGAATAGCCGTGCAGCAAATATTGCAGATACGTCGCATGCAAAAACTTTTGCGCAGAATAAGATTGAAAAAACGAGGGCAGAAAAAATTGTTTCTGTAAAAGTAGCGGGTGATCAGGTGTTGATTGATAAAATTTCACCGGAAAAACCGATACCAGCCATCGTAGCCTCCCAATGGGAATCTGCACAATCAGCGTCTAATCTGTCGATAAAAGCTGATGCCTTGAAAGTTGATCAGGTGAAGAATGATCAGGTGAAAATTGAAACGATAAAAACTGCATCTGAAAAAAAATCGACTCCAGCGGATCAGCCACTAAAATCTTCAGTGGTTAAAAGCCCAATACTCAAGTCTGATGTCGGTAAGCTAGTTGCTGATCTTAAAGTGGCTGGAGAAAGTAAGGGGATTGAGTTTAAAAAGGCAATTCCCGTGGTACCAGTAGATCCAAAATACACATTAGCTAAGGTCGAAGCGGTAAAAGCTGAGCCAAAAAAATTGGATGCTGTGCCAGCAAAAGTGACGGCTGTTCAACCGGAAGCATCGACTTTCACCAAGGTAAATGTTGCGGAGCAATGGGAGTATCGTACGTGGTTAATGCAGCGTGAACCTAGCCATTACACTCTGCAATTGCTTGGTTCTGCCAATAAGCAACGTGTGTTGGATTTTATTCAGCAATTTGGACCCAATAGTAATGGCAAGTTAGCGTATTTCCCCACGTTACATGAAGGACAACCTTGGTTCGTGGTCATTTATGGAGATTTTGCTTCAGCTGAGTTGGCGCAGGCTGCATCTCCCGATGTGCAACCCACCATGGTAATGACTGATCCATGGGCCAGGTCGTTTGCCAGTATTCAAAGTGGTCTGAAATAAACGGTGATTAAATAAAAAAACTGGATGGCATCGCCATGATTAATTTTTGAAGGGCTGCTCGTTATGAGCGCCCTTCAAATTCAACTCACCAATCCCTCGCCTTAAATAATTTTGAAATTCTTTCCGATTCATTAGCGTAGCGCCCATAGACAATAAGTGTGGGTTTGCCACTTGGCAATCAATCAATAAATAATTGGCTTTTACTAACTCGGTACACAAGGACACCAGAGCAATTTTTGATGCATCACGAATATGGCTGAACATCGATTCACCGAAGAAAATCCTGCCGATGCTTAAACCATATAAGCCGCCTTGTAGCTGTTGATTCTGCCAAACTTCCACAGAATGCGCGTAGCCCATGGTAAATAATTGCGTATACGCTTGCTGCATGTGTTCATTAATCCAGGTGCTGGGGCGTTCTGGTGTGGAAGCACGGCAGGCGCTGATTACCTGGCTAAAAGCTTGATCAAAGCTGACGGAAAAACCTTTAAGGCGCAGTGTTTGTTTGAGTGAACGGGAAATTTTAATGTTATTTGGCATCAATACGCAGCGCGGATTGGGTGACCACCATAGAATCGGATCATGCTCGCCATACCAAGGAAAAATGCCACGGCAGTAGGCTTGCAGGATTCGTTGCGGCTGTAGATCACCGCCCATCGCCAACAAGCCATTAGGTTGGTCAAGCGCTTCCTCGAGTGGTGGAAAATCGCGGCAGTCGTTGTTTAAGCTTGGTAAATAAATAGCCATGACCCAGGGGGGGCAATCGTTAGGCTGAATGCGCCAAGGCATCTAAATATTTTTCTGCATCTAATGCGGCCATGCAGCCCATGCCAGCGGACGTAATTGCTTGGCGATAAACATGATCGGCCACATCACCCGCCGCAAAAACACCGGCAATAGAAGTCGCGGTTGCATTACCTTGCAAACCACTCTTTACCACCATATAGCCATCTTTGAGTTCAAGATGATCTGTAAACACTTGTGTGTTAGGGGTGTGACCGATGGCAATAAATACGCCACTAACTTCGATTTCTTGGGTGACTTGTGTGTCTGTGTGGGCTAACCGTAAATGGGTAACGCCTTGCTCATTGCCGAGTACTTCTTGTAGTTCATGATCCCAAATAACTGTCATGCTGCCAGCAGCCACTTTAGAAAATAAACGATCTTGCAGAATTTTTTCAGAGCGCAACCGGTTGCGTCTATGAACTAAGGTGACATGGCTGGCGATATTAGATAAATATAAAGCTTCTTCCACTGCGCTATTGCCGCCGCCAATAACCGCGACGCGTTGGTTGCGGTAAAAAAAACCGTCACAAGTGGCACAAGCACTGACGCCTTTGCCCATAAAAGCTTGCTCAGAAGGTAAACTCAAATAACGTGCTGAGGCACCTGTCGCAATAATTAACGCATCACAGGTATAGTAAAATTCATCACCTGTGAGTTGAAAAGGTCGTACCGATAAATTCACCTGGTGAATGGTATCGGCAATAATTTCGGTTTGAAAACGTTCGGCGTGGCGCTGCATACGTTGCATTAATTCCGGACCTTGTACGCCGGCATCATCCCCGGGCCAATTATCGACTTCGGTGGTAATGGTCAATTGACCACCAGGTTGCATGCCAGCCACTAACACGGGTTTTAAATTAGCCCGTGCCGCATACACGGCTGCAGAATAACCCGCTGGACCCGAACCCAAAATAAGTAAGTGGCAATGTTTGTGAGTAAGTGCGCTGGGCATAGTATTGTCCTGTGTTGAGATAAGGGTTAAGAAACAGAGTGGTAATGTGTAAAGTTTTTTGAACTCTTGAAGTATATCACTAGGAAAGCAACTCACGAGGTGGGCCATCAGGGTGCAAGTACTGTTTTTAGATTGGTGCCACCGGCGATAAATTTTTACGATTCTTGATCAAATCCCCCACCACCAGTTCATCCGCTAATGTGCTGATATCACCCAGCCCATCCACATCGCCTTGTGCGATCTTGCGTAAGATGCGGCGCATGATTTTGCCAGAGCGTGTTTTCGGTAGGGCGGGCGCAAATTGAATAATGTCCGGCTTAGCAATCGCGCCAATGGCTTTGGTTACCTGTGCTTTTAATTGTTGTTCATCATCTTCCTTAGGTGTGTAGTCCACCATTAAGGTCACAAATGCATAAATGCCTTCGCCCTTGATGGCATGGGCAAAGCCAACCACTGCCGCTTCGGCGACAGCCGGATGTTCCACTAACGCGCTTTCAATTTCTGCGGTACCTAAGCGATGCCCGCTGACATTCAGCACATCATCCACGCGGCCAAGAATACGATAATCACCTTCAATATCGCGCTCCGCGCCATCACCTGTCGTGTAATAACCGGGAAAAGGATTAAAGTAGGTGTCTTGGCAGCGTGCATGTTGCTGATACACGCTGCGAATCTGACTGGGCCAGCTGTGTTTGATCACCAAGTGTCCACGTCCAGCACCGTGAACTTCCTGGCCTTGATCATCTAACAGGGCTGGTTGAACACCAAAAAATGGCTGACATGCCATGCCGGGTTTTAAAGCATGCGCACCGGGCAAGCATGTCAGCATAATTGCGCCGGTTTCGGTTTGCCACCAGGTATCGACAATTGGGCAGCGACTGCCACCGACTTGTTGGTAATACCACTGCCAGGCTTCCGGATTAATCGGTTCGCCGACACTGCCTAATAATTTTAGGCTTCGTCGCTGTGTGCTGGCTAACCAACCATTGCCTTGCGCCATTAAGGCGCGAATGGCAGTCGGCGCGGTATAAAATTGCGTGACCTGGTATTGATCAATGATTTCCCAAAAACGGGCTGGTGTTGGATAGGTGGGGATGCCGGCAAACATCAATGTGGTCGCGCCGCACGCGAGAGGTCCATACAACAAATAACTGTGGCCGGTAATCCAGCCAACATCTGCCGTACACCAAAACACATCTTTTGAGTGATAATCAAAAACCCAGCGAAACGTGATGCTTGCTTGTAGCAGATAACCCGCGCTGCTGTGCAATACACCTTTTGGCTTGCCTGTCGAGCCTGAGGTGTAAAGAATAAATAAAGGGGTTTCCGCAGCAAATGCTGTCGGTGGGCAAAACTTGTTTTGTGGGGTGACGAGCGAATGATACCAATGATCACGCTGTTCATGCCAGTTGCAGGCAACGTCAACATGTTTGACTACCAATACGTTTTTTACGTTTAATGTTTGTAGCGCCTGATCGACATTGTTTTTCAGCGCGATCGGTTTGCCGCCGCGCATCCCAGCATCGGCAGTAATGACGCAGCAGCAATCAGCATCAATGATTCGATCGCGCAGCGCCTCGGCGGAAAAACCCGCAAACACCACTGAATGAATCGCGCCAATGCGAGCACACGCCAGCATCGCATAAGCAGCTTCTGGAATCATCGGCAAATAAATACACACGCGATCACCGGTTTTGATACCCAGGCTCAGTAAAGCATTCGCCAATTGGCAAACGTGATCATGCAGCTGCTGATAAGTGATTAGTGCTTGCTGATCTGGTTCATCACCTTGCCAAATAATCGCGGTTTGATTGGCGTTTTCTGGCAGATGTCGATCAATACAGTTCACTGACACATTCAACTCACCATCGGCAAACCACTCGACATTGCCTTCAGAAAAATTCCCTTGAAATATCTGCTTGAACGGTTTGGCCCATAGCAACGTTTCTCGCGCTTGGTTTGCCCAAAAGTTTTCTGGTTGCTGAATTGACTCGGCATAGAGTTGGCGATATTGGTCCGCATTAATATAAGCGGTATCTGCAAAATTAGGGTTAACTGGGATGTGAAGCGACGTAACAACCTTAGGCGTACTGGTCATGCGATATCCTTGCAATTGAGTAATGAGAAAATAAGATAGTTGTAGTTGAGGATGGCAGAATGAGCTTGAGTATTTGTGTTGGCGCTCAGCATCGTTTTGCCACACCTTGCGTTTTGCTACACCTTGGTAGTAACCAAAACAGATTTAACGAGAGTAATTTAAAATGGTGCGGCAATTGTCGCTCAGTTGCAGCAAGAAGGACAAATGGATTAAGCGAATCATGTTGAGGTGCAGAGTTGGCAAGGGTGGTCAGTGCTGTTATAAAATGCATACCTCTAGGGTAGTCGGTTTGGATGAAAAAAAATGGTGGGTCTGCTTATTCGTGCTGTCACTACCGCTGACGTCAGCGAAATCACGCTTATTTATGCGAGTAGCGTGCTAGCCGAAACAGCTTCTTGGGAATTGGTTCCACCAAATGAGGCGGAAATGCAGCGTCGGATCACTTTGTTACTCGAAGCTGGTTTCCCCTATTTTGTGGCAATACTGGATGGAAAAGTCGCGGGCTTTAGTTATGCCAGCAACTATCGCCTGCGACCCGGTTATCGTTTTGTTGTCGAAAACTCAATCTACGTTGACCCCGCTTATCATCGACAGGGTATTGCTAGCCGTCTGCTCACCACGGTGATCAATGCCTGCACGGCGCAAGGCAAACGCCAGATGATTGCGGTGATTGGTGACAGCGCAAACCAGGCATCGATTGCGCTCCACCAGCGACTTGGTTTCGATCACCAAGTCTGCTTACCATCGATTGGTTTCAAATTCGGCCGTTGGTTGGACAGCGTGATGATGCAAAGATCGCTTGGTGAAGGAAGCTCCACCTTGCCGGAGGCGGTAACAGCCCAATGACGCATCCAAAGATAATCTTTGTTGGGCGTTTTAACAATGAAGCGAGTTACACGGTTATGCAGTTATACTAGGCAGCATTTTTCGTGACACTCTTTTTTACTGCTCGCAACCGATGACCAAGTTCGTTACCTTACAAGATCTTTATCGTGAAACGGCGTTGTTTCGGCGCAGGGTGTGGGTGCTTGTCGCTGGTGTGTTGCTGTTGGCGTTGGTGTTATTGGCGAGATTGCTTTTTTTGCAGGTGTTGCAGTTTGATTATCACAGTACTTTGTCTGAGCGTAATCGTATTCGTTTAGAGCCGTTGCCGCCGAATCGCGGTTTAATTCGGGATGCCAAAGGCCGTTTATTGGCAGAAAATCGACCCACGCATTCACTGAGTCTGATTAAAGAGCACATCAAAGATCCCGCGCGCACACTGCGCATTCTGAATACTTTGCTGGTTTTGTCGCCGGATGAGCAGGCACAACTACTGAATATTAAACGCGCTGGTGGCCGACCTTTTCAGCCAATCGCGATTCATTTTAATTTAACTGAGGTTGAGATTGCTCGCTTAGCTGTCAATCGCTATCGATTACCTGAGGTGGTAGTACAAGCAGATTTGGTGCGATATTACCCTTATCCTGAATTAACGGCGCATGTGCTGGGTTATGTAGGCCGTATTAATGAGCAAGACGTATTAAATATTGATCAAGCCAACTATGTAGGCACTAATCATCTGGGTAAGTTAGGGTTGGAACGCTTTTATGAAACACAACTGCATGGTGAGGTCGGTTATCAAAAAGTCGAGACCAATGCGCGAGGTCGTGAATTGCGTGTGTTGCAGCAGATTGATCCGATTCCAGGTGAAGAGCTCACCCTGTACTTAGATTTGGATATGCAGCGAGTGGCTTCAGAAGCGATGGCGGGCAGATGCGGTGCTGTGGTGGCGATTGAGCTGGCAACCGGTGGTGTAAAGGCCATGGTTAGCAGCCCAAGCTTTGATGGCAATCCCTTTGTGACTGGAATTGATAGTGCAAGTTATCGGGCTCTGAATGAATCGGAAGATCGCCCCCTGTTTAATCGCGTTTTAAAAGGTCAATATCCGCCTGGTTCTACCTTGAAACCTTTTGTGGCGTTGGCCGGATTGTTTTACGGGAAAACAACGTGGCAGCAGGTGATCAGCGATCCAGGTTTTTTTCAACTAGACGGTGATGAACATAAGTATCGTGATTGGAAAAAAGGCGGGCATGGTTCGGTGGATTTAAAAAAAGCCATTACCCAGTCGTGTGATATTTTTTTTTATCGTTTGGCAAATAATTTGGGGATCGATAAGTACCATGATTTTTTGCAGCAATTTGGTTTTGGTTTGGCAACCCAGATTGATATAGGCGGCGAGCGTCTTGGACTATTGCCTTCCCGTGCCTGGAAACAAAAGCGGTTCGATCAACCGTGGTATCCCGGTGAAACTTTAGTGGTGGGAATTGGGCAGGGGTATATGTTGGTAACGCCGATGCAGTTGGCGGTTGCGGTGGCGCAGTTAGCCAAAAAAGGGCAGCCAATTCAACCCCGTCTAGTGAAATCGATGACGCAATTAGGACAGCATCGGGCTTTGCCTGATTTACCTGGGTTTGCTAGCGAACAAAATACAGAAAAAAATGCGAACGATGATGCGACTGCAAATCCTATTTCATTGAATACTACAGATGTTTCACGGACTGCAAAAGAAGAAGTTTTGGCTGAGCAGGCGCCTGTGCGATCATTGGTAAAACTCAATGATCCAGAGGATTGGACGCTTATGTTTGATGCCATGCATGAAGTGGTGCATGGTGCAGGCGGTACCGCCAAACGTATCTCTAAAGATATTGCGTATCAAATGGCGGGGAAAACTGGCACTTCGCAAGTGCTGGGTATTAAGCAGGATGAAAAGTATGATGCTAAAAAAATTGCTGAAATTCATCGTGATCATGCACTGTTTGTGGGTTTTGCGCCGGTAGAAAATCCGCAAATCGCCGTGGTTGTGTTAGTTGAAAATGGTGGTCATGGCGGCGCCACCGCAGCCCCGATTGCACGGGAAGTGTTGGATGCCTATTTATTACAGGATTATGCGGTTAGCCCCGTTGAACCTGAGTTAGCGCATTAAAATGCTCTGCATGACTTCCGTTGAAAAATACTGATAGAGGAACAACGTTTGACTTACCGAGTGACAAAAGGCACTGATTTTATTCGCTCGTTGCCACACCATCAACGGCGATCATTTTGGGCGAATCCTTGGCAGTGGTTGCATGTCGATCCACTGCTGCTCAGCATTGTCCTGTCAATCATCGCTTTTGGTTTATGTGTGTTATATAGCGCGAGCACTGCTGATTTAGCCACTGTGCTCAGACAAGCTTTACGAATGCTAATGGGATTGGGTGTAATGTTGGTGCTGGCGCAGCTGCCACCCTCTTTTTATCGGTATTGGACGCCATTCATTTTTGCGTTCGGCGTGCTGTTATTGGTACTGGTATTGGCCATGGGTATTGATGCCAAGGGGGCAACGCGCTGGTTGAAAATACCTGGTTTGCCCAGGTTTCAGCCGGCGGAAATGATGAAGTTGGCGGCACCGATGATGGTAGCTTGGTATTTGGGTGATCGCGTGAGACCACCTAAGCCCAAGCCAGTGATTGCCAGTTTATTGTTGATTGCGTTGCCAGCTGTGTTGGTGGCCAAACAGCCTGATTTGGGAACTGCTTTATTGATAGCGGCTTCTGGTTTTATGGTGCTGTTTTTATCGGGTTTAAGTTACTGGTATTTGTTGTCCTTGTTGGTGTTGAGTGTGCCGGCTGGTGTCGTGATGTGGTATGGATTTATGCATGAATACCAGAAACAACGAGTATTAACCTTCTTGGATCCAGAGCGTGAGCCGTTGGGGCATGGCTGGAATATTATTCAATCCAAAATTGCGATTGGTTCTGGTGGATTAGAGGGTAAAGGGTGGTTGCATGGTACCCAGTCGCATTTAGATTTCTTACCAGAAAGCTCAACCGATTTTATTATTGCCGTGTTGGCAGAGGAGTGGGGCTTCATTGGCATGGCAAGTTTAATTGGCTTATACCTGCTTATGGTTTATCGTGGCGCGTTTATGGCGATGCAAGCACAGGATGCTTTTTCACAGTTGTTAAGCGGTGCCATTGTTTTCACTTGGTTTGTGTATGTATTTGTGAATATTGGCATGGTCAGTGGTGTCTTGCCGGTGGTGGGGGTGCCGCTGCCATTTGTGAGCTATGGCGGTACTTCTGTCGTGACCTTGATGGCCAGTATGGGTATTCTGATGTCCGTTCATACGCATAAACGTATGTTGGTGGGTTAGTGGTTGTTGCTGGGTTAGTGATTGTTGGTGTTTTAGTAATCAAAGTGACGTATTTTTTTAAATCAGTTTTTTAAAAGGGAGTGTTATGTCCAGCAGACAGATGTCGAGAGGATTTGTTGTCGGTGCACTTTTTTTAATGACCTTTTTGGGACCTGCGGCTCAAGCCAATGACTATGCCCAGCATCCGCAGTTTTTAAAGTTTATCGACAAAATGGTTGCTGACCATCATCTGTCTCGTCAGCGAGTATTGAATCTATTTGAGGGGGTCAAACGTCAGCAAACCATTTTGGATTTGATGAGTAAGCCGGCGGAAAAAACTAAGGAGTGGTATCAATATAGGCCATTATTTGTTACCGACAAACAAATCAAGCAAGGCGTTGAATTTTGGCATGATCATCAAGCGCTACTGAGGAAAGCAGAAAAACGGTATCAAGTGCCAGCTGAGATTATTGTTGCGATTATTGGTGTAGAAACCCGCTATGGCCGTAATCAAGGTCAGCATCGTGCGCTGGATGCGTTGTCCACATTAGCATTTGATTATCCGCCCCGAGCGCCCTTTTTTTTAAGTGAACTGGAGTCATTGGTGTTATTGGGCCAAGAGGCGAGTTATTTGCCGGTTGCTCAATTAAAAAGCTCTTATGCTGGTGCTTTAGGTTATGGTCAGTTTATGCCAAGTAGTTATCGAAATTACGCAGTGGATTTTGATGGCGATGGACGCATTGATTTATTAAATAGCCCGGCAGATGCCATCGGTAGTGTGGCGCATTACTTCCAAGAAAAGGGTGGTTGGAGAGCGAATGAATCTGTTGTTTTTCAATTAAGTACTGCCAAATTGTCTGCCGAAAAATTGCAGCAGTTGGATCAATTAGCAAATTTGTCGTTAGAGACCAATCAGCGGCTGGGTGCTTTTAAACAGTTTGGTGTGACGGCTAATTTGCAGTTGCCGAATGATACTCCGGTTACTCTAGTGCGCTTGATGCAGGCCGATGGCCCTGAATATTGGCTAGGTTTTAATAACTATTACGCGATTACCCGTTACAATCACAGCCGTTTATACGCCATGGCAGCTTGGCAGTTATCGCAAGCAATATCTGCGCAATGGAATAGACGCTAATTTTTTCTATATCTTTTTAAATTATTGATGAGTGGAGTATTGGGTTGATGAAGGGATTGTTCACAAGTGTGTTGGTTAGTCTGCTACTTTTATGTGCGCAAGGTGCGCGCGCAGAAGTGAATAACTTTATCCCTGCCCCGCCAGATGTGGCTGCTAAGGCGTACATTTTGATTGAAGCTAACAGCAAAATGATTCTGGCGCAAAAAGAGGCCGATACCCGCTTACCGCCGGCGAGCTTAACGAAAATCATGACTGATTATGTTATCGCCAGTGAGCTTGCCAAAGGCAAACTTAAAGAGGATGCACTGGTGCATATCAGTATTAATGCTTGGCGGACGGGGGGGTCGAAAATGTTTGTACGCGAAGGCACCGATGTGCCTTTGATCGATTTAATCCATGGCATTGTGATTCAATCGGGTAACGACGCCAGTATTGCTGTTGCTGAGCATATTGCCGGTAGTGAAGATGCTTTTGCAAGTTTGATGAATTTACATGCTAAAGAAATAGGTATGGTGAATTCACATTTTATGAATGTTACCGGTTTACCCCATCCAGAACACTATACGAGCGCCCATGATTTGGCTTTATTGGGTGCAGATTTGGTTTTGCGGTTTCCAGAGAATTACAAGATCTATAAGCAGCAAAGTTTTACCTATAACAATATCACTCAACACAACCGCAATATGTTGTTGTATCAAGATCCTACGGTTGATGGCATGAAGACGGGTCACACTGATGAAGCCGGTTACTGTTTAGTCGCGTCGGCTTTGCGCGATAATATGCGTTTAATTGCAGTGGTCTTAGGTACCGCTAGTCAGCAGGTGCGAGCTGCCGAAACGCAAAAACTGTTAAATTACGGCTTTCGGTTTTATGAAGCCGCCGATGTGCTGACGGCCAATCAGCCCTTAGCTGCGGTGCAAACCTGGAAGGGCTTGCAGGACAAGGTATCGCTAGGGGTTGCCTCGTCATTGAGCGTGGTGTTGCCGCGTGATCGCAATGCGCAGTTTGTGAAAACCATGACATTAAATAACCCCGTTAAAGCGCCGTTGGCCATTGGCGACGAAGTGGGAAAAATATCGGTAACTTTGGATAATAAGGTGATTGGTGAACGTCCGATTGTCGCATTAGAAGCAGTGGAGCCAGGCAGTATTTTTAAACGGTTTTGGCATACGGTATTGTTGTGGATGATGCATTGGTTTGATTCTGATTCTGCTAAGCCTACCGTGTCGGTATTGGGCGCAGAAAACGAAACCATGGGGCCTGCTTCTAGCGAATGAATTTAAGTTGAATTTTTTTAATCCAATTAGATTTTAGGGGTTGCACATGAGTACCATCTGGTTGAATGGTAAATTTATGCCATTGGCAGAAGCCAAAATATCGGTATTGGATCGAGGATTTTTGTTTGCCGATAGTATTTACGAAGTCATTCCATTTTATTATCAACAGGGTTTTGGTTTGCAAGCCCATTGGCAACGTTTAGAAAATAGTTTGGCCGCCATTGATATGACGATGCCGCTTAGTCTATCGCAATGGGATGAAGTTCTGCATCAATTGATTAGACGTAATGTCGGGCAGCATCAGTCTGTTTATTTGCAAATTACCCGTGGGGTTGGTGCTGTCCGCAATCATGTGTATGAGCCCGATAGTTTAACGCCAACCTGCTGGGCAATGTCATCTGAAATTAAGCTGCCGCTGTATGATCAAGGTTTTGCAGCGGTGTTAGCTAATGATATTCGCTGGCAGCGTGCCGACATTAAATCAACTGCATTATTGCCCAATGTTTTGCAAAAACAGCGCGCGCATTTGCAGGGCGCAGTAGAAGTGATTTTGCATCGTGGTGATCAAATAACGGAAGGATCAGCCAGTAATGTCTTTATGGTTAAAAAAAATAGAGTGTTCACGCCGCCAGCAAGTCCAGCAATTTTAAGAGGGGTGGCACGCGATATCTTGATCGATCTGCTGCCTAAGTTGGATATTGAATGCCGGCAAGTACCCATTACAGTGAATGACTTATTAGCAGCAGATGAAGTTTGGATGACCAGCTCTACCAAAGGTTTGCTGCCAATCACTGAAATTAATAAGCAGAAAGTTGGTTTGGGTGAGCTTGGTCCCATCTGGCAAAAAGCATCGGCGCTTTATATTCAGTCGATTGAAAAATTGGCGAGACAGTAGTCCGCGAGTGCATGCAGAAAATATTGAAGGAGGCATTGTTATGCCTTTAGATGAAACTCTATGGCAGTTCCCTGTTGACTATATGCTCAAGGTAATTGGTCGAGCGGATGTTGATATGGTGACCCTGGTTAGTCGGATTGTGGCTAACCATGTTGAAGCTCAACATTGTCATAGTATTAAAACTCGGCCGAGTCGCAATGGTAACTATGTTGCCGTGAGCGCTCAGTTATATTTAACGCATAAAGATCAAGTCGAGGGTATTTATCGTGATTTAAGTTTGCAGCGGGATGTGTTGTGGAGCTTGTGATACGTCAATTGCCGCTACAAGACTACGTTTCAACCTGGACGGCAATGCAAAGCTGGGTTGCACAAACCAAGCAAAATCTTTTATTACAAAATCCTGTACACAATGAAATTTGGTTGCTTGAACACCCGCCCGTTTATACCCAAGGACAAGCAGGTTCAGCGCAACATTTGCTGGATGGAAAAGACATTCCACTCGTGCAAACTGATCGCGGCGGTCAGATTACTTATCATGGCCCAGGTCAGTTAATCGCTTATTTTTTATTGCATCTCATAGATGTTGATTTACAAGTTCGCAGTCTGATCACAACGGTTGAACAGTTAATTATGGACTTATTGCTAGCCTATGGCATTGTGGCAGAAACCGATGCTAAACGACCTGGCGTGTATGTTAAATTAATTCAGGCCCAGCCATTGGCTAAAATTGCTTCGTTAGGTTTTAGAGTTCGTCATGGTATTTGCTATCATGGTGCGGCAATCAATGTGAATATGGATTTGTTGCCGTTTCAGGGCATCAACCCCTGTGGTCAGATGGGCTTGTCGATGACACAAATGCAAGATTTAGTGGCAACCCAGCTGAGTTTTAATCAGGTGCGCCAGCACTTTGCTGAGTTATGCCAGCAGCGTTTTTTAGCTACATCATCTTAGGAGTCTACTGCGTGACTGAACTATTTTCTGCCGGCCAAGCTGCTGCTAATCCTGTTTCTGCAAACTCCGCATCTGTAAGTTTAGGTACGGCACCGGTTATTCAAGGTGAAAAATTGCGCGGCAAAGAAAAGATGGCGCGGATCCCGATCAAAATTATTCCCACAGAAACCTTGTTGCGTAAACCTGATTGGATTCGAGTGAAGGTGCCAGCGGGTAATAAAGTTGCCGAAATTAAACAGCATTTACGTCAACAAAAGCTGCATACCGTGTGTGAGGAAGCCTCGTGCCCAAATTTACCTGAGTGTTTTGGTAAGGGCACCGCGACCTTTATGATCATGGGGGATATTTGTACGCGCCGTTGTCCCTTTTGCGATGTCGCCCATGGTCGTCCAAATGCCCTTGATCCCGATGAACCGAGGCATTTGGCTGAATCAGTAGCAAAATTAAAATTAAAGCATGTCGTCGTGACTTCGGTGGATCGTGATGATTTGCGGGATGGTGGTGCCGGACATTTTCGGGATTGTATTCAAGCGATTCGCGCCAGCTGCCCAACAACGCGTTTAGAAGTATTGGTGCCCGACTTTCGGGGTCGTATTGAACCTGCGCTCGAGGCGCTTCGTTTATCACCGCCAGATGTGTTTAATCATAATTTAGAAAGCGTCCCCCGCTTGTACAAAGCGGTGCGCCCAGGCTCGGATTATGCCTGGTCATTAATTTTGTTAAAGCGCTTTAAAGCCGAACATCCCAAAGTGCTCACCAAATCAGGATTGATGTTGGGTCTAGGCGAAAGCCTCGATGAAGTAATCGAAGTAATGCAAGATCTGCGTGCACATGATGTTGATATGATTACGCTCGGACAGTATTTGCAGCCGAGTCGTGATCACCTGCCCTTAGTGCGTTATGTGCATCCTGATGAGTTTAAACAATTGGAGAATGTCGGCAATGCACTTGGTTTTAAGCATGTAGCAAGCGGTCCCATGGTCCGCTCGTCTTATCATGCGGATGAGCAGGTTGCGCATTTGTTTTAGAAATTTGATTCTGAATAGCAGGATGTTGGTATAAAATCACCACAAAACCTTACTTTATGAGTTTGCAACTTGAGTGGGCTGTGCTCATACTCAATTGGGTCAACCTAGGCGTATTTTAATTATGAAGTTATTTCAATTAAATTCATCGGTAATTTCCGCTTTAATGGTAGTTTACCTGTTGGTATTCTCAATCAGCGGCTTCGCTGCGTTGCCTGCTGATATTGAGCAAGACCGGTATTTGTTGGCAGCGAAACGCTACTATGATGAGCAACGTTTGGATAAGGTTAGTGAGTATCTGAGTAAGATTGAGGCCGTTAATAAACAGCCTGCAGCTCTGTTTTACTATCTGAAGTCTGAAGTGATGGCTTCCAAGCGACAGTTTGCTGAACAATCGAAAGCGTTGGAAAAATATGTTGAATTGGCGGGTAAAGAAGGTGAATTTTACGCCAAAGCACTAAATGCCATTACTGATATAGAAGATCAGCAACATCAAGCTTCAAAACCTGTGGTCAAACCGCAGTTGAGTTCTGCCCAGGGCGCTCATTCAGGTGTATCGCAAAACGAATATGTGCAGCGTTTGCAGAAGCTTTATCTTTTGAAAGATGAGAAAATGGCCTTAGTAACGCATATTAATACCTTGTTGGGTACACAAACCTACACCGGTAGTCGCTTGCAAAGTGCTGCACAATCGGCTGCTGGAATTTCGTATTCAATTAGCATCGATGCTAATCAGCAAATTGTCACCCTTAAAAAAGATCGTACCGTTCAACCAGAGAAGCTATCCTCACAGAATGTGAGCGTTTTTGGTAAAAGTCCGTGGCTAACGCATGACTGTCAGTACCAGCAGTCCCAGTGTACCATTCGCTTGCCTGACTCGATCGATGCTTGGTTAGTCATCAATTATAACGAAAAGGGCACCCAAGAATTGGCTACCGCATTGGAACATTTGATTCGCCTCTTGCAGAAAGCTGAAAGTCCCACATAATCTTTCAGCGCCTATCGACTGTTAAAAGACAGCTGATTTTACGCATTATATAGGGCAGAATGATCATTCGCCTAAATGCGGCTCCGGTAAATAGGGCGCACTATGTCGGGCAGATGCGTGGATCTACCCTCTTCTGCGTAACGTCAGTTAACAGAAATAAGAGGAGTTATTACCAGGAGGTTATCGCCATGATAAAAATAATAGGCGGCGTTTTATCTTGTTTTTTCATTTCTTTTATATGTACTTCTGCCGTGCAGGCCGCTAGTAGTTATTACGGTGGTTTTTTTGCTTTGCAACAATATGATCGTCCAGATTTAGAAAATCCAGTGGTCACGCAGGTGGTCTATGGTCGTATGGGCAGTCACCTTAGTGAGTGGGCCGCTTTTGAAGGTCGCTTAGGCTTTGGTGTTTCAGATGAAAAAACTAAAATTAAAGACCGTGATAATCAGGTGCGAGCCGATAATGTTGTTGGTCTTTATCTTAAATTGTACCCACATTGGATTGGTGCTTTGGGTGCTTATGGCTTGTTGGGTTATTCGCGAGTGACCACTACCGAGACGCGGCTTGAATGGTTTCCACGTGCAACAATATCCAGTAGTTTGACGCTTGGGGTCGGGTTTGATTGGTTTTTGCTTGATAAATTAGCGTTAAATGGTGAGTTGTGCTTACTGGCCAATGATGACGATGCCAGCATTAATGCTTTACAGATCGGTTTAACTCAGTATTTTTAGAGCTTAGTTTTTTTCGAAAGTGCTCGGCTCGATACCTACACCAGCGAGTTAACAGATAAAGTTTATTGCCACTGGCTTGGCGCAGATAATTTTTGTCGTTGTCTTGAGAATACACGGTTAGGCGCGGTAAAGCTTTGCCAGGGCGCCATTGTGCACCCGGAATGCTGCCAATGTCTGAGGTGAATAGATATGACAAGCCGTAATTGCTGGCGAGCTCTAGATCGCGGCGTAAATAACTACCGCCAGGAAAAGATAAGGCAATAGGCGCCTGTTCTAAATGCTCACTGAGTAATTGCGTGGTTTTTTTTAATTCATCAACGGCGTAATTGCGGCCCATATCTGCAAAATAATGATGGCTATGTCCATGTGCTTGGATCGACATGCCTTGTTCAGCCATTTCGGCGAGCTCACGCCAATTACAGTAGCGAATGTCGTGGTTAGGCAATGCCGTAATGATAAAAAAAACGGCGGAGCAGCCATGTTGTTTCAGGAGGGGTAAGGCATGTTGATAATGACTGTGGTGACCATCATCAAACGTCAGTAACACACAAGGCTTGGTAAAAAATGGATGCTCAGCTGATATGTGGTCTTGAAATAAGTCCTGTGGATTAATGATTGTGATCTTATTGGCTTTCAGAAGTATTAAATGTCGATGAAATTGTTCGGTTGAAATCGCGTATGGCCTCTCTTTTTCAAGAAGTGCGGCATATTCTTGCTCATTGGCGAAGAGGGTGTGATAGATCAAAACGACTAATGACATAGAGTTCCTATTGGTTTCTACGCAGGAATCACCCACCGATTAATGTCAAATTACCTGGCGCTTGCTTATTTCAATAAACCATCTCAAACAATCCATGAGTTGAAGATAATATCGTTTGGACAATGGCAAGCCTGTAGGCAAACGCTTAGCTTTGTGTGATACATATTCCGCTATAAATGTAGTGACTATCCCAAGCGTAATGTCCGATATGGCTTTTTTGGCCCAGTTGCGAAAGTTCAACCGATGGTTGTATTTGAAAAGTTTTTGCATCGAGTATGTCTACCTCGGCTTGCAGAAAGTCTACGTAAAACGGATGAACCGCAAACAAAGCTTTATAAAAACTTTCTTTGATGCTGAAGATTAGCGCTTCCCACTGACAGACTATCGAAAAAAAATCTGCTGCCTGAATATGCTGTTCAGTGCTTTGTTTATCATCGAATTGCTTAACATTGAGCTGTTTAATGTGTTGTTGTTCCCGGTCCGTTAAAATTAAATGCTGAATGTCCGGCGCCAAGGGTTGATGTTTTTCGACATCGATGCCAATGCCGATGAGTGCGCCCTGGCGTGCGCACGCCGCGACCACATAATCTGCGCAATGACTAATACTGCCTAGCGTGCCTGGCGGCAATATCGGTTGTCTGGCGCTACCCACGGGGATGATCGCATTGGTGTGGCCAAGCAATTGCAGCGCATGACGCAAGCAATGTCTGCCGCGAGCAAACTCCAATTGGCGTTGTGGCACTGCATTTTGAATCGCCAAACGTTCGGCATCTGGCTGATTGGCTAATAGGAGTTGATCGGTATATGGCGTTTTTGAGTCGGAAGTTTGCATAACGACCGTGGTCACATTCGCGTCTAGCAGGTGTGGCCACGGTAGCGGGTTAACTTGCATTTGGGGGGGATAGCTGTTTTTCCCAAGCCAGTGATGATGCGATAATCGTTTCCAGGCGATCATACTGTGGGAACCACTTCAGCACCTGACGAATACGATCGGCTTTGGCAATTAAAATGGGCGGATCCCCGGCACGACGCGCTTCATGATGGACTGGTAAAGCATGGCCTATTTGCCGTTCAACTTCGGCAATCACTTCTTTCACGCTATACCCGCGCCCATAACCACAGTTTAACGTAGTTGAATGACCCTGATGACGTAGATAAGTTAGTGCGGCCAAGTGTGCACTGGCCAGATCTTCAACATGGATATAATCACGCACCCCAGTACCATCATGCGTCGCATAGTCACTACCAAAAATACTCAGCTGGGGACGTTTACCCAATGCTGTTTCTACGGCCACTTTGGTGAGTAAAGTGGCACCTTTGGTGTTCTGGCCTATTTTCCCCTCAGGATCACAACCCGCGACATTGAAGTAGCGCAGAATCACATGGCGCATCGGGTGGGCTTTGCCCAAATCACGCAACACATTTTCCGACATGAGCTTGGACATGCCATAGGGATTAATGGGGATGGTGGGGGTGTTTTCATCACACTCAGGACTGTCAGGCATTCCGTAAACTGCAGCCGTTGAGGAGAAAATGAAATGTCGGATGTTATGCTGAGCACAGGCTTCCAGCAAACTCAAGGTCGCGGCGGTATTACAGCGATAATATTTCAGCGGATTCGCTACAGACTCCGGCACAATGGTTTTAGCCGCAAAATGAATCACGGTATCGATCCGATGTTGTTGAATCAACTGACCGACCAAGACTTGATCTTCGATGCTGCCTTGTACAAACGTACCCGCGAGTACCGCGCTTGCAAATCCCGTCGATAAATCATCCAGAACAATGATTTTTTCACCTTGAGCACCCAGTTGTTTTACAACGTGGCTACCGATATACCCGGCACCGCCGGTAACAAGAATGGCTGAAGAGGTTGTCATCGCGTGTACTTACTCAAATGGAATCTAATGATCAGGTGTTTTTAAAAAATTAAATGGGTTACCCAAAAAATTACTTTGAGCCGTTTTGGAATCTTAGGGAAAATTGGCTGCTAACGCAATCAATGGTAGCTTGTTCTTGGTGACTTAGCTGGCTCGGAACCAATTTGCGCAGTTTTGCCAAAGCCAAATGAAGGAAAGCAGGTAGTGGACAGTAAAGATAAAAAAGCTCTCAGTGAAAGCGATGTTTGCGATCGATTCATTACCCCCGCGATTAAAAATGCCGGTTGGGACCCACTTAAGCAAATCCGCCGCGAAGTCACCCTGACACCTGGCCCTGTGATCGTTCGTGGCAATATGTCTTCACGCAATAAAAAGAAGTTCGCTGAAAAAACGCATCAACACCGAGCAAATCATTCAATTGCAATTGGCGGATGCTATGGCCTCAAATGTGTTAGGTTGATCTATGTCATCAATGCCTAAGCCTGTGCGTTTATTCCACATCACCGCAATCGATAACTTGGAAAAGATCTTTTCGCAGGGCATGTTGTTGTGCAAACAAAAATCTGAACAACTCGGAATCACTTTTACAAATTTCTCTCACGAAGGTGCTCAGAGTGTTAGAGCAAAGAAAGCGGTTATTGATCCACCGGGTGGATTTATTCACGACTATGTCCCTTTTTATTTTGCCCCGCGCTCGCCCATGTTAAAGGCTATTGAAGGGAGTAAAGTAAAGGATTGTGAATGTAAGCAAAGCGATATTGTGCATTTTGAATTACTGCTTAGAACGGTGGTTAATGAAAAGCGAGAGTTTGTGTTTTATGACCGTAATGCCACTAAAAACTACAGTCGGGCCTATACTGACCCAAATGTATTAAAAGAGGTGGTCGCCTGGGATTTGCTAACCGAGGCCCCTTATTTAGATGGCTTTTGCAAGTATTTCCTAGATAAACATGACCCGCCAAAATACATGGATAGAATGGAAAAGCGCCAAGCAGAGTTTTTGATTAAAAACGATGTGCCCATAAACTGGTTTACACGCATTGGCGTCATTAATGAAGTTAAAGCAAAGGTAGTGAGAGATTTAGTGGCGACGAATGGATTAAACTTGCCCGTCTAAGTTATGGCGGATTGGTATTTTCTCGGCCAGTAATACCCTGTAAACATTGGTAAATATATGACGATCACTTCAGTAACAGGCGATTTACTCAAGCAAGATGATATAGATGCCATCGTAAATACCGTGAACTGTGTTGGCGTCATGGGTAAAGGTATTGCTTTACAGTTTAAAAAAAAATGGCCTGCTAATTTCAAAGCTTATGCTGCTGCTTGTAAAGCTAACCAAGTAAAAACAGGTGAGATGTTTATCTTTGACCTGGGTGGTTTAGCAAAGCCGCGTTATATCATTAACTTTCCTACCAAGAGCCACTGGCGAAGCGAATCAAAACTTGATGATATAGCAAGCGGGTTGCAAGATTTGGTAACGCAAATTCAGATATTAAATATTCAATCAATTGCTATGCCGCCATTGGGTTGTGGTAATGGTGGCCTTGAATGGAGGAAAGTTAAACCGCTGATTGAAAAGGCTTTCTCAACCCTGCCTAACGTTAAATTGAAACTTTTTGAACCATTTCTAAATTCCGCGCCAATTCATCTCGAAGTCAATACTAAAATTCCCAAAATGACGCCTGGACGTGCTGCTATTTTAGCGCTGTTAGAAACGTACCAATCAATAAATTACGGCTTATCAAAAATTGAAGTACAGAAGCTAGCGTATTTTTTACAGGAAGCAGGTGAAAATCTAAAATTGGACTTCGTTAAACATCATTTTGGTCCTTATTCAAAAATCTTGCACCACGTACTGGATAGAATGGATGGCCATTATATTCACGGCGTTGGTGATGGTGTTGTCGATTCTGAAATCACGCCGGACATCCCAACCTTGCAAGCCGCGAAGCAATATTTAGATGTGTTGGATGGCAGTATTCAAAAAAGGATAACCAAGGTTGCCGAATTAATTGAAGGTTATCAATCGCCCTATGGCATGGAACTTTTAGCCAGTGTGCATTGGGTTGCTATACACGAAGGCGCGAAAAACTCTGAGCAAGCTTTAGCGAAAATACAATGCTGGAACGATCGAAAAAAACAAATTATGCAGCCTGAGCATGTGACTTCTGCATGGAATCAGCTTGAAAGTACTGGATGGATTTAAATATCTCACCTGTTTAAAAATGACAAAAATCAATCCCTTTGTTGGTTGAAAGAAGGCGAGTTAGTTAATAAATAGACGGACCCTGTTATGCCGGTACTCTTTAGACTCATGCCACGCAGTGAAGAAAGGGAGCATCTAAAGCATATAACAGGCTTTACCCGTCGAATGGAGAGTATATGCAACATTGGCGTATATCAACTCTCATGGCATCAAAAACGGTATTGATTTCATTGGTCGGAGCGACAGGATTTGAACTTGCGACCCCTGCCTCCCGAAGGCAGTGCTCTACCAGGCTGAGCTACGCTCCGAAATGTTTGCGTACAGTGTTAGGACGCGGTCTGGATTATAGGGGATCTTCACGGTTTTGGGCAGATTGATATTGGATATTTCTTCCTTGTGGGCGTAATTGTCTTGTGGGACTATTGCTGCCTCGTTTGGGGTTCGCCCATATTGAGTAGGATATTTTTATGGAGAAATTCATTATGGCAATGTATGAAAATACAATTCCAGTTTTAATTCATTATTTGAGTAATTTACAAAAAATTATCGGTAAAGCAGAAGTCTATGCGGATCAAAAACAATTTGCAGGTGAAGTTCTAGTTAATAGCCGACTATTCCCTGATATGTTGCCGTTGGTTAAGCAAATTCAAATTGCTGCGGATATATCAAAAGGATGCGCGGCGCGTTTGTCTGCGACTGAAATCCCGAGTTTTGCTGATAATGAAACTACTTTGAGCTCTTTGCGAGAGCGACTTGAAAAAACGATTGCTTATCTTAACAGTATTAAGCCTGAGCAAATTAATGGAAGTGAGTCCAAGGCAATTGAACTTAAAATGCCAAACAATGCTTTGCATTTTTCAGGAATTAACTACGTGAACTATTTTGTTTTGCCAAATGTTTATTTTCACATCACAACCGCTTATGCGATTTTAAGGCACAATGGCGTTGAGTTGGGTAAGCTGGATTTTTTGGGCGAGCCGAAATAGTTTGAATGGCTCTACTTCGTTAGTGCTGACGAGTAATCGCAAAATGCACTAAGTTTTGTAATGTATTTTTGTAAGGGCTTTCTGCGAAGGGTTGTAAGCAGTCTAATGCGTGCTCAGCTTCTTGTTGAGCGCGCATTCTTGTTCGCTCCAGTGCGTTGCTACTTTGAATAATGAGTATAATTTGCGTGAGTTGTTCTCTGTATTCATTGGGTCTTTGTAAAGCATTCACAATTAATGCTCGATCAGCTGCATTAACGGTTTGCAGTGCATAAATCAAGGGTAGCGTGGGTTTGCCTTCGGCAAGATCATCGCCAATATTTTTACCCATTTGTTGTACGTCACCTTGATAATCGAGCAGATCGTCAATGATTTGGAATGCGCAGCCGAGATGGCAGGCATATTTCGAGAGTAAACTGACTTGTGTTGCGGGAGCATCCATCAATTGTGCACCGCAAACAGCCGCCGCTTGAAACATTTGTGCGGTCTTATATTCAATGACTTGGTGATAGGTGGCTTCACTGGTATCGGCATTACGTTGATTAATCAGTTGTAGCACTTCACCTTCGGCAATGCGGTTGGTAGCATCCGCAACGGTTTTTTGAATGCCGATATGTTCAAGACTGACCAGTAATTGAAAAGCGCGTGAATATAAAAAATCGCCCACGAGTATGCTGGTTGGGTTATCCCAGACCATGTGTGCACTGGCTTTGCCTCGGCGCAGGTGTGATTGATCGACCACATCGTCATGTAAAAGTGTTGCCGTATGGAGAAATTCAACCACAGCAGCCATACGAATATGATGTTGCCGTGCCAGTGCTGAGCACGCTGCAGGGCTGTTTTGGTTGCAAATATGGGCGCAGAGCAGAGTGACTAAAGGTCGTAAGCGTTTGCCGCCACTGTCAATAATGTATCGAGCGACTTGTTGAATTAGGGGGATTTTGGATTGTAGTTGCGCATAGATGTGATTATTCAACGTTTGGAAATCATTAGCCACCGGAGTGATCAGTTCCTCAAAGCGGTTTTTTTCATGTGAGTCAGCATCTTTTATATCAGTGATGCTGAGCGCTTGGGAAGCAATTAAGCTGACTGTGTTGGAGGGCGATACTTTCGATGTTGTGCTTACCATGCGGTTATGTCTCATCAGTCGGTTGATAAGCTAGACGGCATAGGGTTTAACTCGAACTCAAAACAACGCGTAATTAATTTACAGTTTAAGTTGCAAAATTTTTTTGGTGGCTATGAGTGGACTCGAACCACCGACCCCAGCATTATGAATGCCGTGCTCTAACCAGCTGAGCTACATAGCCATTGTCATTAAAGTGCGCAGATTCTACTTAGGCTGGTGCAGTGCGTCAATCGCTGTCTCCAAATTCTAGTAGTTGGTTGCTGCCATATGGCTTAATTTGTACTTTTTACCCATAAAAAAACGATTGATCAAGTGATATTGCGGTACGCAAAAATGGGTCGATGCAGAGCTGTAGATTGCAACCCTGCCGATAAGTAATCATAGAAGCACCATTAAGCATGCACTGCGAAGTTCAATCTTATTGGTGTCCCTATGATTATTTTTACGTTAAAAACTTAAGGGCAGACGAACAATTTACAAAAATCATCGCCTATGCCACCATCTTCTCCCACGCATCCAGTACTGGCTAAAACAGTGAATATTAGGCTTGTTACGACAAAGAATTTTATAAGTGGATGCTTTAAAATGTTTTTCATGCAAACGTCCTCGTTGTTAATATTATTGTTAATCGTTTTTTTTTCTGGATTACGTCAGCCGACAAAAATTCAGCCTTTTGGATTTTATCGCATCCAAAAAGCTTTAAGCAAGCAAATGATCAGGATTCCTGATTGCCTCACCAGGGCTTCCTAGTAATAATTGTTCACCTGTAAATCATCTTGGCTTGATAAATGTCAGAAATGCGCACTTTTTGCTCGATGCGGCTTGGTAAAATTTTTATGAACTGACTTTTTACTAAAAACTGATGTTATTGATGGCG